>NZ_JBEOXI010000135.1:0-22042 GCF_040296465.1 Streptomyces sp. NPDC002130 | reverse complement strand
GCATTTCGATCCGACTGATCCCCGGGACGATAGCAGACAGTTCGTCCACCAGTTCTCCGCGCCGACTTGCCGATAGGCTTTCAAAAACGCTTGCAGTATTAGATCCGTCCGATTCGTACTCGCGAGTCGAAGACGGTTCCTGCAGTTCTCCAACGCGCGCTGGGTTGATCTCTACGGTCTGCATGGCCCTTAGAACTGCCGAGGCCATGTAAACGCCAAACGAAGCGGGAATGCTGATACAGCTTTGCCCCGGCGGTACGGGTACCTTTCTGTCAATGTTACGTGCTCGCGTTTTCCCTTCTCGATCCTTTTCCTGCCAAGTTAGACTACCGTTGACGTTCCTGAAATCGTAATAGTAGCCCTCATGCGTGTGAATTACCCCGCGCTCTTCCTTTACCTCATAGCGCTTTCCCTCTAGCGCTCGCAGTTTGAGTTCATAGTATGACTCACTTGCGTTGCCGTATCGGAAGTCAAGCCGAATCGCCGGGTTGTAGGGGCGGCCAGAGCTGCGGTGCCGGAGCTGGTCGAATCCGCCCCTGCGAGCGATCGCGACGGGTAGGCCGTGATATGGAATTTCCCGGAGCAATTTGATCGCAGCCACGGCATTTGATTTTCCGGTGGCATTGGGTCCCACAAGAGCAACCATGTCTGCAAAGTCCAGGGTTGCCGATCGATAGGACAGGAAGTTCGTTAGGTGCAATCGCAAGTATGTGAGTTTTTCTTCATCGCCAAAATCGCTGATTTCACTCATGCGGACATGCTAGTCGGCCGCGGCACGCAGTCGTGTCATTTCACGGCATTAGGTTGTTCAAACTACGAGCTAGCGTCCCTGCGGTTGAGTGCGCTGTTGACCGGTTCGCTTTCCCAGCTGAGGTCTTGGACACGCGGTAACGGGCTGGCCGTCGTCACTTGCTCCGGTCGACGGCAGTGGCAGCATGGCTGAGACCGGTGGGGGTGCGGCGAGACACACGCGCGCCTGGTCGGTCGGCGCGCCCGCCATCGTGGCTGACTGTCGTTGGCGGAGGTAGGTTCGTGCCACAACCGTGCCAGATTCAGGGGTCAGCCACGGTCAACACCGGTGTCCTGCGGTCGAGCAGCCGCCCGCTTCCCCGGTAGGCGAAGCCGCAGCTCAGGCCGGAGACTACCCAGCCTCTCTCCTAAAGCGGGTGTCGCAGGTTCGAATCCTGCCGGGGGCACCAGCCAAAAGGCCCCGGACCGATCATGGTCCGGGGCCTTTGACATCCACTTCTGACATCAACGCGGGCGGTCACTCGCGGATGGGGCGCCTCCTGAGCAGGCGGTCCATGTGGCTCATGGCCTCGCGCTGCGTGTCCTGGACGACGTGGGTGTAGACGTCCATGGTGATGCTGATCTGGGAGTGGCCGAGGATCTCCATCACGACGCGAGGTGCGACTCCGGCCGCCGTGAGGAGGGTGGCGGTGCCGTGCCGGGCATCGTGCAGCCGGATGACGCGGAGGCCGGCAGCCTGGGCGACGCGCGTGAACGAGCGGTAGACGTTGCGCGGCTCGACCGGGCGGCCGGTGCGGGTGGTGAAGACGTAGGCCGACTCCTGCCACTTCTCGGCACGGCATCGCGTTCCGCGCCGCTGCGGTGACTCCTGATGCCGATGGATAAGCCGCAGCGGGGCTTCTGGTGCGAGTGCTGGACGCAAGACGTCAACGACGAGACAGGGTGGCCGGCACTCCGGGCATCCTTCGACGCCTACTCGGCACCACAGGCCGACAGATGGGTAGCGGTCGCCCTCCGCACCATCTCACCAGCACTCGACCCGGACGCCTCCGACGAGGTCTGGGCCTGGCTCTACGACGGCCGCATCGATACCCGACGAGCCCTCTTACGCATGGAGCCCTGCACGGTCTCTGTGAACTACGCCAGCACCCGCATCACATGGACGATCCGGCCAGTGGTCTTCCTACCGATGGCCCACCGGCAAGGCATCGAACTACTGTCCTGCGCACACGACTTGAAGCCTCAGCCGTCCGGCTAATCCCAGGTGAACGCGGCCACTGTCAACCATCAGCTGGGACCGAAGTGTGGACCGAAGTGTCAAGCATCTACCGGGACCGGACAGCCCCAGCAGACCGACTGAGTTACAACTTTCTCTACGGGTTCAAGGCGGCTCGCTCCGCTCACCGCGCGCGGCCCGGCCCCCGGCCGGGCCTGCGCTCCTGTCTCCGCCCCGCTCCAGCCCAGCCGGCGCCCGCGCCGCGCGCACAGCAATCAGCCACCTGATGCCAGAGAAGGGGTACGTCGTGGCAGGGGCGGTCGGCTCCGCGGCTTTACGGAGCCACTTTGGCGCGAGCCTCCAAGATCATGGCCCCAACGTCGTGCTTTACCGGGCAGGTCCACAGACTGCCCGACGCGCCGGAAGCTTACGGGGCCATGATCACTCGCGCCAAAGCAGCGCCACCCCAAAGCCGCTCCACCGACCTTAGGTATGCGCCTCAGCGCCGATTAACCTCAAACTTCCAGACAGGCGCTCCTTGGTTATCCAATTCAGCCACCACAGCAGGATGATCGGCGCCGATGAAGAGATTCTCAAATCGCGCCGAGACGCGAATCTTCCAATGACGTCCAGACTCAATAAATGGCCGCAGGTCAAACTCGCGCATGATTTCTTCATTTCCTGCACGCAATAGAGAGACCCTGACCTCTTCAAGAGACGCGGACTTAGCTAGGATTCTTGTATCCACATGCGAGCTAGCCCAAAGGGTAAGAACTGCAAGGTGAGCAAGCTCAGTAATGGGAGTGAGGTCCGCCTGCCGCCCTGCACTGATAGTAAGTCGCTGCAAGTTACGCATATCGCTGACGCCCGACAGACTCGACATGAATCGGGCAGGGGCAAGCCATAGGTTTTCGAGCTGAGGAGCCTTTTCCGCCAGATCGGCGAAGTCGAGGGCTTTTGCACCGCTATGAATGAACAGCCGTTTCAAAGCTGGAAGACTTGGAAAGGGCGAAAATTCAAACCCTTGCCTTCCGGCACGGGAGATGTTTAGAAACTCCAACTCCTGCATCCCGGAGAGATCCTCAAAGGCGTCAATCGACTCCCCGACATGGAGACTCAGATAACGAAGTTGAGTGCACGCCTCGGCGAGAGTCGCGAAAGAGAAACCTGTAACGTCTCGCCGAATGATTAGCTTCTTAAGTGCCCCCAGGCCGCGAATCCAATCCATGCCTTGAACCGCGCAGCCGATTTCAAGTTCTTCCAACTGCGGAAGATGGCGTAGAGCCCACAGCGCATGTGGAAGGTAAACCTCCATAGAGGTCCAGCATCCGGAGTTTTTTGACAATACTCTTTTGGCGTATTCCTCGGCGTCGAAGTATTCCCACGCCTGCCGAATCTCCCGCTGAACAGTCACTCTTTTGTCGCGAGCATAGCGGCTGATCAATGAGATTGCCCCATCGCCACCGACGATGGCCGCCATTCTGATAGTGGCTGCTGCCTCACTCGCGGATAGTCTTCTATTGGGTATCAGCGGAATTACCATCTCACCCGCCGCCGCCAACTCTTTCGCGTCTGTGATCCGACGTGGCGGGATTAGTTCGGCCGTGATCGACCGGACCTGGCTATACACGTCTGGTGGATTACACTCTGTTGCTGTCTCCAGACAGGCCGCAGCAAGCAAGTGTAGACGCTTTTTGTGTTCAGGTTCGGACTCGCCCCGCTTAATAAGCCCAGACAACAGAATTGAACGCTCTTTGGGCCGTGCATGACCCACTGCCATCACGAAGACTTCATGCCACTGATCTAGATGCGCATTGGCGAGAAGGTTGTCGAAGTCATCGATCTCGACGATACGGGCTGCAGCCAGATATTCTTGAAAGGTCCGATGGATGAAGTCGACTCGACCTGGAACAGGCTTCCTTAGGCAGCCACTTCGAATCAACAAGTAATCGAAGACTGTTGCAGCACCCGAATCAACTGATGGCATCGACTGCAGTGATATTGCAACTTGCTTGATTGCCTGTTCGCGAGAAGCGTCGGTAAGGCCATTCCTGATTAGCCAATGAGCAAATCCCCCCAGTATGGACTTTTTCTGAGAGTCGCCTAGATGTGCGGGTTCGGGATAGTTGATCTTTCTTTCGCGATCGCGGCGGAGAAGCAGTAGGTCGAGCGCAGCTCGATAGAGTTCCATACGGTCGCGAGGAAGCTGAGAGTGCCGGTCCCGGTTAAGAGTGCACAATAGAGCACAAAGCAGCGGGTTAGAGGCGAGTCTTCTTAGCTGTCGCTCTTCTCTGATTGATTTGATCAGATCCGATTCTCCTTGGTTTAGACTCGCAATCTCATCTTCATCGACCTCGTTAGTCCTTGCGGCGTCGTGCCAGTGCTCGACAAAGCGTTCGACATCTTTTTGATTCATCGGGAGCATGTCGAGCACCGCAAAGCCGTCTTCACTCAGCCAGTCAACCTCTGCTGCTGCCGGCCGCGAGGTGACCATATAAAGGGCGTCAGGGTAGGTAGAAATCAATGATCGAAGCCACTCGCGAGCCAAATCCCGCTGTTCGTCGGGGAGTTCGTCCACTCCATCAATCAGAATAAGAGCGCGCCCAGACCGCAATATGCGGTTAACCCATCTGTCTGGCATTTCGTCACAGAGAATAGAGCCGACTACAGGAAAAAATAGAGAGGGGTTAGGGAGGGCGCTATTGGCATACCGCCGCAGTGGCAGCATGAAAGGAACGAGGGAATTCCACTCGGCGAGATCAGACGGGAAACTCCTGTTCGCTGCATTCACTGCCAGCCATTGAAGGAGCGTTGTCTTTCCTGACCCAGCATCACCACGAAGCAGGATTCGCTTGTAGGGGGACACGGCTATTTCTGCACGCATCCCTATCCCCTTCTCAATCTCCGGCGTTTTGCGCATTGGACTCGCCGGGTCATCATCGTCAGCATCGAGGAACTTTTCCGCTGAACTACGAGAGGTAGAGAGCACCGGAGTGCCGCGTCGCGTCGTGGGCTCCACGCTCAGCGTGATGTAGGCCGTTGAGAGGTCGTATGACCGGTTTTCTCGATGCGCGAGGTCTAGGCCGAATATTTGCAACCGATTCAAAGAATCAATAACCAACGAGGTGTAGCGATTCTCGAAATCCAAATCCTCTACACGGAGGTCCGGTCCCATCTTGGCGTAGATGTTATCTACTGTTTCAATAAGGGACCGCAGCCTATTGAGCTGCTCCAATTCGACCCTTGCCGCAAATGTTGGCCATGAGGTGATGAATTGAACGAGCTGCATCGAGATGTCTCGAATTAGCAACTCACAAAATGACTCTGCTGACTCTGACAGTCCGGCCGCCCTGCGAAAGGCTGATGATTCTTGCAACACTTTCCGGGTATACAACTCTGGGTTCAGGTCGCATTCCCAAATATCTACAGGACTACCCACGAGGGTATCTGTAGCCAAGACGGCCGCAGCCTGTTTTTCATTATCAGGAAGCGAACCGTATTCGACATTCACCAATTCGCCAAGTCGGGCGGTAACGTGCTTGGTGAGCTTATGGACGTCTTCTGAATGGACCGACGTCGGTTTCTTAAGACGCAAGCGTGGGAATGTCGGGCCTGACGCGATTCCCGCACCAGGAAGCGGCAATACCCGCTTGGCTGCCGCTCCGGCAGATGCCCCCAGCACTGCTCCAGCGATCTTTCCCGCCAGCATCTCAAGCAAAGTCATCCCCCTGCAGACACGAGTCATCGGCTGACCAGACTAGCGTTGCTGAATGAGCTATGGAGGCAAAGGCTCGAACCTGATGCCATTAAGGCGAAACGTGCTGTCGGCCGGTCTGGGCGGAGCCTCTACCCCTGTGGCGTGTCAACGTCACAGGGGTAGTTGAGGCGACATCTCGGAGGCCCCTTCCACCCGAGGGCCCATGATCTAAGCCTAAGCCGCCCCGAGGTGCTCCGCGACCGGCGATCCTGGCTCCGGTCGGCGGAGGAAGGGTTCACGCGAGGGACGGCTGACATCCACGACGTCGGACGGGGGCGTACACCAGCGACTGTGTCCGGCCGCTGCAGCAGTCGCCGACCACAGCCGAAGCGTGCTGGGATCGAACTCCTAAGACGCCGTTTCAGTTGGTGAGTCGGCGGTAGCTGATGAGGGCTGCGGCGATGCCGACGAAGGCCAGGAAGTGCTCGGCCTTTCGCTCGTAGCGGCGGTGCAGGCGGCGGCACCCGGCCAGCCAGGAGACCGTTCTCTCGACGACCCAGCGGTGGCGGCCCAGCCGCGTGGAGGACTCGATACCTTTGCGGGCGATGCGGTGGCGGATGCGACGCTCGCGAAGCCATTTCCGCAGGTGGTCGTAGTCGTAGCCCTTGTCGGCGTGGAGCTTGGCCGGGCGCCGGCGGCGCGGTCCGCGGCGGGAGCGGATGGGCGGGATCCCGCGGACGAGCGGCTGCAGGCCGAGGCTGTCGTGCGTGTTGGCGCCGGAGATGCCCAGCGAGAGGGGCAGTCCGTTGCGGTCGGTGATCAGGTGGATTTTCGATCCCGGCTTGCAGCGGTCGGTCGGATTCGGTCCGGTGAGTGGCCCCCTTTTGCCGCCCGGACGCTGACGGAGTCGATGGCGCATCGCGACCAGTCCAGCTCGCCCCGAGCGCCGAGTTCGTCGAGGAGCACCCGGTGCAGCCTGGCCCACACCCGCTCTCGGCTCCACTGGGCGAAGCGCCGGTAGACGGTGGGCCAGGCTGGTCCGAACACCGGCGGCAACTGCCGCCAGGTGCAGCCCGATGTGGCCACGAAGATGATCGCCGCCAAACATTCGCGGTCCCCGGCTCGTCGGCGGCCGCCGCCCTACGGGCGTATGACCTCCGTCGGCGGGACCACCCGCCGGAACAGCGTCCACAACTCGTCCGACACCAACCGCTCGATCAGATCCGTCATGTGCGGCTCAACGAGCGATCCCACCATCAGAAACGACGTCTAAAGCGGGTGTCGCAGGTTCGAATCCTGCCGGGGGCACAATGCGTTAAGCCGCTGACCTGGGGGTTCTCCTCCAAGGAGGCGCTCTACTCGGCCTCGGACTCCTCGTCCGGGGCCGTTTGCGTGAGCGGTGCGTGAGCGGACGGAGAGTTGATCTCCGAAAATTTCTCCCCACGGATCAGCACCATCCGGCACGGATTCCGGGCCGGGATGCTCCGCGTCATCAGGCTCTGGCTCCGGCTGGGGAGCGGTGTTCTCGGGGGTGGCGCAGGCGCGCTGGACGAGCCAGGCTGCGGCCGCGGCGATGGCGAGGTCGGCTTCGGGGAGCAGGGCTTGTGTACGTGTCGGCCGTGATGGTGATCGAGGAGTGGCCGAGCATCTCCTGGATGTCCTTCAGGTCGGCCCCGGCCGCGTGGGCGAGGGTCGCGGCCCCGTGCCGGAGGTCGTGGAGCCGGACCGGTGGTAGACCGATCTCCTCGTACAGCTCGATGAACCGCCGTGTGACGTTGGCAGGGTGGAGCATCTCGCCGTTCTCCTTGGTGAAGACGCGTCCCGTCTCCCCCCAGGCGCTCCCCCACTCCTCGCGGTCACGGACTCACGCATCACAAAGTAGGGGAAGTCAGGCCCTATGCGCCTGACTGTGATCACCGATCGGCCGCTGCCCGATAACTTTTTGACCGGTGAAATCAAGCCATCTATATTCCGCGCTGGCTTGATCCTTTCGGACAGGCCTCACCGCTCTTGTCCCTGGGGGGACCCATGCACTGGTACATCGACGTCCTCAAGAAGTACGCCACCTTCAGCGGCCGCGCCCGCCGCCAGGAGTACTGGATGTTCACGCTCATCAGCTCGCTCATCTATGTCGTGCTGATGGTCATCGACATCAGCACCCTCGGCACCGGCGTCATCGCCGTGATCTACGAGCTCGCCGTCCTGCTCCCTAGCCTCGCGGTTGCCGTCCGCCGCCTCCACGACACCGAGCGCTCTGGCTGGTGGCTGCTCATCGCCCTTATCCCGCTGGTAGGCGCCATTATCCTGCTGGTCTTCCTGGCCAGCGACAGCAAGGGGGAAGCGAACGGGTACGGCCCGAACCCGAAGCTGGCCGCCGCGGCTGCCTGACATTCCCTCACTTACGGTGGCCTGCTATCCCAGCGGGGGGTGACGGGCCACCGTTGAGGACCGTTCTCATGAGAGTTGCGCCAGCCGCAAGCCGTGTCACAACCATGCTCGTCCTCCAGGTGCTCCCAGCTGTACCGGTGGAGTCGGCCGGCCGGAGTCAGCTCGGCCTTCTTGATGGCGATCAACTCACCGCGGTCGGGTACGGCTCGAAGTACCACAAGCCACCCTCCTCATCGGCGTGGCGAAAGTGGTGCCGCAGGGTGGCCCCCTCATCAAGGGATCAGAAGTACGCCACGCTCTCTGCTTTGATGCGCTCCAGGTCAACCATAGGATCATCGTGCCAGCGAGCACGTGCGGTTGCACTGTTCTGACATCCACAGGTGACATCAACGCCCCCGGACGCCAGCACTCCCACGCGGTCGTGCACGGCTATGGCGGCCAGGCGGCTCCCCGACGGTACCGAGCAACGATCGAACTCCTAAAGCGGGTGTCGCAGGTTCGAATCCTGCCGGGGGCACAGAGATAAGGGCCAGCTCAGGAGGGGTTGTTTCCTCCCGGGCTGGCCCTTCACCGTTTCGGGCGCCGTGCCACACCGATACCGTCCCGTCATGGCGAATGGCAACGGTGTGCCGGAGAAGGTGGCGTGGGTCCTGGTCCAGGACTGTCTGGTGCTAGTGACGCGTAGTCACGGCAGGGATCGCTTCTACCTCCCGGGTGGTCACCGTGAGCCGGGCGAGTCCGACGACGAGACTCTGGTGCGGGAGATCGACGAGGAACTGCAGGCGGCTATCGACCCTAGTTCCATGGTGCACTTCGGCACCTTCGAGATCGGCGAGGGTCATCCGGAGCACGGCCCGTTCCGGATGATCTGCTACACCGCCGATCACCGCGGCGGGCTGACCCCTTCACGGGAGATCGCCGAGAAGGCGTGGTTCCGCTACGCCGACAGGCACCGGGTCTCCGTCATCGACGGGCTGGTCTTCGACGCGCTGTACGAGGCCGGTCGGCTGCCCTGACCTCGTGGTCGCTGTGCATGCGGGTGCACCGAAACTCCGTCGAGCCCGATCCTGCGACGGCTCTACCCTGGCCGCATGGCCCACGGAAAGACCTCTTATGTTTGCCTGCCCTGCCGGGCCTCGTACAAGCAGCCCTACCCCGGCTACCACGACCACGACCGGGTCTGTCCACGCTGCGCCGAACCACTGATCCATGTCGGCTCCGCCTTCGCGGCACCCAAGAGGCGGGACACCGCCGCCTGGCGCACCCTCTCCGTACTGCTGCACGCCGGTGTGCGCTTCCACAAAAGCTGCTGCGGCGGCCCCGGCTACCGCCCACGCACCCTCAGCGAGGTGCGCGAGCGGATGGCCTACGCCCGGGCCACCGGAGAACCGTTCGCTCAGTCGTTGGTCCGCCAAGACCTGCCCCAGGTCGTGTCTGACAAATGATCACGGTTCGCGGAGCCAGAGGATGAGCGAGGCGAGTCGGAGGCCGGTGAGGTAACGAGCGGCGACCTTGTCGAAGCGGGTGGTCACGGCGCGGAACCGCTTGAGCCTGCTGAAGCAGCGTTCGGCGTTCGACGACATTGCGGGCCTTGTACTGCTCTGGATCAAAGGCCGGGGCCGCCCGCCGGCCGAGCCTCGACGCTGCCGGTTGGCGATCGCACGCCGCCCGAAGCACGCGACGCCCCGGCCGACCCCGACGAGCGGCACCGGATCGACCCAGCCGATTACTACTTCCGGACCAACCCGCTCTTCGAGACAGGGGCCGAGCCTTACGCATGGCTCAACGGCACGGTCTGCGTCGGGTCGGGATACCTCGTCGAAGGCGGCATCGCCTACAAGGTCTGCCGGGTCCTGTGACGGAACGTCGTGGCAGCGAAGCCTCCCCGGCCGTCCTGCCCGTGCACGGCACCTACTGGAGCCGTGTCCGGCTGCCTGTCCTCGGCGACCTGGCCGCCGTGCGTTCGCTGCTCGTCTGCCTCGGTTCGGTGGTGATCCGGACAATGAACGGCTCACTTCGTTCCGTTGAGATCAAGGACGCCGGCGCCCCGGCACGATGAGCGCATGGATGGACAGATGAGAGACGAACTACTGGCTGAAGCCATCCGGCTGCGCCGGCAGGGGAATCCCGAAGAGGCCCGGAGGAAGCTGCTGGATCTGGCCGCCGAGCACCCCGGGGACGCCGAGGTGGCTTACCAGACTGCCTGGGTCCATGACGTGCTGGGCCTGGAGGCGGAGGCTGTCCCCTTCTACGTAGGCAGTCTCGAAGGATCAGGGCTGTCGGACGAGGACCGCCGCGGAGCTCTCCTCGGCCTCGGCAGTACCTACCGGATACTCGGCCGGTACACCCAGGCGGTCGACACCCTCCGCCAAGGCGCGGCCGAGTTCCCCGATGACGGTGCCCTGCAGACCTTCCTCGCCATGGCCCTGTTCAACACCGACCAGCACCACGAAGCCATGCAGATCCTGCTCAAGCTGCTCGCCACCACCAGCCAGGACCCTTACGTGCGCCAGTACCGGCGGGCCATCGAGACATACGCCCAAGACCTCGACGCCACCGTCTGAACCGGCTGATTCGCCCCTCACACCCACGCACGATCTCACTGCTGGTGCCAGCATGACACGTGCCCGTTGAAACGCCTAAGCCTGGAGAACCAAGCGGTCGCGCCGGGAACAGCCGGCCCGGTCGGCGCGGTTGCATCGACCGAGGGGCAAGTGCATCGCACGAGCGGGGGATCAGGGGCTTCCAGGTCGTCCGCACCAGGATCCGCACCAGGATCCGGGCCCAGGGATCGCGGTAGCCCGCCCCGCACTCGGACCAAGACTTACTTCTGCAGGAGGACTGTTCCATGACTGACCGGCCCTTGACGCTCATGGCAGTACACGCCCACCCCGACGACGAGGCCACCGGAACCGGAGGGGTCCTGGCGCGGTACGCGGCGGAAGGCATCCGCACGGTTCTCGTGACGTGTACCGACGGCGGTTGCGGTGACGGACCGGGGGGTGTCAAACCGGGCGACCCCGGGCACGATCCGGCGGCGGTCGCCTTGATGCGCCGTCGAGAACTCGAGGCGAGCTGTGACGTCCTGAAGATCAGCGATCTGGAGATGCTGGATTATGCCGACTCCGGGATGATGGGCTGGCCGAGCAACGACGCCCCCGGATCCTTCTGGCAGACCCCCGTGGAGCAAGGCGCGGCCCGACTTGCGGAACTCATGCGGCACTACCGGCCTGATGTGGTCGTCACCTACGACGAGAACGGCTTCTACGGCCACCCCGACCACATCCAGGCCCACCGCATCACGATGGCGGCGCTGGAGATGACCACGCTGGCACCGAAGGTGTACTGGACCACGATGCCCCGCTCGATGATGCAGCGGTTCGGCGAGGTCATGCGCGAGTTCCATGAGGACATGCCGGAGCCGGATCCTGCCGAGGCCGCCGCGCTGGCCGAGATCGGCCTGCCCGACGATGAGATCACCACGTGGGTGGACACCACCGAGTTCAGTGGTCAGAAGTTCGACGCGCTGGCCGCGCACGCCAGTCAGGGCGAGAACATCTTCTTCCTCAAGATGGGCAAGGAGAGGTTCGGCGAGTTGATGGGCATGGAGACCTTCGTGCGGGTCAAGGACGCCACCGGCGCGGCCGTACCGGAGAACGATCTTTTCGCGGGGCTGCGTTGATCAGTCTCTTGGGACGGCCGGCCGGAAAGCGCAGCGGTGACCGGCCAGTTGCTCGGCTGCGACCGCCGGTGGACACGGCAGCGGCCATGGCCTCGCGGCGGACGCCGGCCGGCATTCATGCCTGTGCGAGTAGCGGATCGTAGGGGGTCGTGCGCCGGCGGCCGGTCATGAAGGACAGGAAGTCCTTGATGAATGCGCTGCGCGTGTACTGCGTCTCGGTGCCGGTCGTGTCGCGCTGGAAGGCGGTGCGGAACAGGGCGCGGTATTCGTCCGCGTCGATGGTCTGGTTGCCGTCCTTGTCGGTGGCGTCGAAGAGGACTTCGGCGACTCTGATCAGTGCTGGTCCGGCCAGGGAAGGAACCGCCGCGGCGTACTCCTGGGCGCTGACGCGACCGTCGCCGTCGGTGTCGAGGGCGCTCTGCAGTTCGCGCCACCAGCCGGCGAAGGCGTCGTAGAGCCGGGTCTCCTCGGGTTCGTCCAGGTCGAGGCGGCTGGACAGCTCGCGGGCCATGGCAGCGAGGTCGGGCCAGTCCAGGTAGCCGTTGCCGGTCTGGTCCAGCATCTCGGCGAAGAACTGCTCAGCGCTGCGCTGGGTCGTGCCTTCCGGGGCGGGCTCCGGTTCAGGAGGGAGGGGGGCGATGAGCCGGATGAGGGCTGCGGCCCGGTTCATTCTGTCGCGCAGGGCGCCGACCGTGCGTGCTCGCGGGTCGTCGCTGTCGAGGGAGAGGGACAGCAGGTCGGTGATGGTGTCGGCCTGGAGCCAGCCGTCCGGCAGGAGGCGGGCCAGGCCGGCGGCCAGGTAGGCGCCTTGCATCAGGGTTTGTGCGCCGGGCAGTTCCGGCAGCCCTGCCCGTCGGCGGAACGGCTCGGGCAGGGACGCCACGGTGATGGTCCCGATGAGGGGACCGGCGACGGTGCGGCCGGCCGCCCACAGGGTGGGCAGGCCGTGCAGCAGCGGCGGGGCCGGGAGGTGGTCGAAGAGCTTGTAGAGGATGATGCGCATCGCCTCCGTGTTCTCCAGTTCCTCCTCTACCACCCGGTCGTAGTAACTCCAGAACTCGTGCAAGGACGGTGGCAGATGACCGGCCTCGTCACCCATGGCCGCGAGGAACGCCTGGAACTCCGCATACAGCCGCTCCATGGTCTGCTGGTCGAGGGGCTGGCCGCTGAGCCGGCACATGGTGACGGCACTCTCGAATATCGTCGCGACCACCCAGGCCCGCACGTCGGGGTCCGTCGCGTCGTAGGGGCGGCCTTGCTGGTCGGTGCCGTTCAACCGTGCGTGCAGGCGGTTGAGCCGGGCCGCCTCCCGTTGCCGGACGTGGTCGTCGGCGCCGAACATGCGCTGCAGGCTCAGGAGGGTGTTGCGCAGCCGCCGCCAGGGATGGGCGACGAACGTGGAGTTGTCGATCAGGGCCCCGCCGATCTGCGGGTGGGCCGCTTCCAGGACGGTCGCCCGGACCATGGCCAGTGCCCAGCGGGGGTCGTTGAAGAACTCGTGGAACTGCGAGCCCGGCCCGAACAGCGGTGCTGTCCTGCCTTCGTCGTCCGGCTGCCGAAAGTCGCCGTCGCTTTCCGTCCCGCCGGCTCCGGTGCTGCCGAGAGGGGCACTGTCTGCGTGGGTCACGGTCGGGGTTCTCCGTTCTGATGGTTCTGATGCGGCACCACGCCACCGAAGCGACGCTCCCGTTGCCGATAGGTGTGCAGGCACTCGAGGAAGTGCGGTGCGCGGAAGTCGGGCCACAGCACCGGCGGGAACACCCATTCGGCGTAGGCGACCTGCCAGAGCATGAAGTTGGAGATGCGCTGCTCCCCGGACGTCCGGATGACCAGATCGACGTCGGGGGTGTCGGGGAAGGGCAGGTGCGCGGCGAAACTCTCCTCGTCCACCGCCTCGGCCGGCACGCCACTGCGGATCAGTGACCGTGCGGCCTCCACGATGTCCCTGCGCCCGCCGTGATCGAAGGCGACGGTCAGCGTCATGCCGTGGTTGTCGCCGGTCAGGGTCATCAGGTCGGCGAAGTCCCGGGCCAGGGCCGGGGGCACCCGCGGATCGGTCACGCCGAGGAAGCGGCAGCGGATACCGCGCGCGTGCAGCAGCGGGGCGTGTTTGCGCGCCACGCGGCGCACCAGGTGCATGAGGAAGTCGACCTCGGCGCTCGGGCGGCGCCAGTTCTCCGTGGAGAACGCGTAGAGGCTCAGCCAGCCGACACCGGCGGAACGGGCCGCCTCGATGACGTCGATCACCGCCGCCTCCGCGGCACGGTGACCCGACGTCCGCGGCAATGACCGCTGCGCGGCCCACCGCCCATTGCCGTCCATGACGCACGCGACATGACGCGGAGGGCTGCGCGGCTCCTCGCCGCCCGGACCGGATGAGGTGGATGTTCCGGCAGTCTTTCGCTGTGTCACATGCGCCCCCCGCATCGGCCGTGACGTCTCCCCTGGGCGGTCGAAGACCCGGCTGGGGTCTTTCAACACCGTTGCAGAGAGTGCCAGTTCACGCCTTCGCAGGCAGTGTCACATGTGACTTTTCACCCTTGATACGCCTGTCCGAGCCGGGTCCGGTGCGGTGTTGCGGCAGGGCGTGATCCGGTCAGGCGGTGACCCAGTACGTGCGGGTGTTGGTGAACTCGCGGATGCCGGCGGCGGCCAGTTCGCGGCCGTGGCCGCTGCGCTTGGTGCCGCCGAAGGGCAGGCGGGGGTCGGAGGCGACGATCGCGTTGACGAAGGCCGCTCCGCTGGTGACACGGCGGGCGAGGGCGACGCCCCGGCTCGGGTCGGCCGTCCAGACGCTCAGGCCGAGCCCGTACGGCGTGGCGTTCGCGAGCCGTACGGCGTCCTCGTCGTCCCGGGCGACGGCGATGGCGGCGAGTGGGCCGAAGGTCTCCTCGTCGAAGGCCGGCATTCCCGGGCCGGTGTCGCCGAGGACCGTGGGCTGGTAGAAGAAGCCGTCGCCGGGCACGGGCTTGCCGCCGGTCAGGAGGCGGGCTCCGGCGGCGACGGATTCCTCGACCTGTCGCTGGATCGCCGCCCGCAGGTCGTCGCGGGCGAGCGGGCCTACCTGCGTCCGTCGTTCGCGCGGGTCGCCGACGCGCAGGGCTTCGACACCGGCCACGAACGCGGCGGTGAACGCGTCCGCCACGGAGGCGGCGACGATGAACCGCTTCGCGCATACGCAGCTCTGCCCGCAGTTGGTGAAGCGCGCCTTCACCGCGGCCGCCGCGGCCACGTCGACGTCGGCGTCGTCCAGGACCACGAAGGCGTCCGATCCGCCCAGTTCCAGCACGGACTTCTTCGCCGCGCGCCCGGCCGCCGAACCGACGGCCGAGCCTGCCCGGTTGCTGCCCGTGAGGGTGACGGCCGCGACGCGGTCGTCCTCGACGAGTCGCGCGGTCACGTCGGGAACGTCGGTGTCGGCGATCACCAGGGTGGTCACCAGGTGCTCGGGGAAACCGGCTTCCACGAAGAGGTCCTGGAGGGCGAGCGCGCTGCCGGTGACGTTGGAGGCGTGCTTGAGCAGGACGCCGTTGCCGGCCACCAGGGAGGGGATGGCGAAGCGCATGACCTGCCAGACGGGGAAGTTCCACGGCATGACGGCCAGGACGAGTCCGGCGGGCTCGTAGGCCACCCAGGCTTGTGACCCGTCGATCTCGACGTGCTCGTCGGCGAGGATGCCGGGTCCCTGCCGGGCGTAGTACTCGGCCGTGACGGCCGACTTCTCGACCTCGCCCTCGGCCTCGCCGACCGGCTTTCCCATCTCGGCGACGGCCAGGGAAGCGAGAGGGGCCTTGTGCTCGCGCAGGGTCCGAGCGAGGCGGTGGGCGCGCGCGGCCCGCTCGGTGACCGGCACCAGGGCCCAGGCACGGCTCGCGGCATGGGCCCGTGCCACGGCGGTCTCGATACGGTTCGCGTCCCAGCCTTCGTACGTGGCGGTCGGCTCACCGGTGGACGGGTCGACGGTCTGCAGGATGCCGCTCATGCGGTGGGTGCCCCTCCTCTGTCGTGCTCCGAGAGGTGCTCGAAGGTCTCGCCGGTGGCGGTGATGGTGCGGGTGACGTCCCGGCCGCCGTAGACCCAGTAGATCCGCATGACGCCCTCGCCGCGGTTGAAGAAGCGGTGCGGTGTGCCGGACGGCACCCAGGTGGCCTGGCCGGGCTCCAGGTCGAAGAACTCGCCGTCGATCTCCGCGGTCGCCTCCCCTTCGAGGATCAGCACGGACTCCTCGACGTTGTGGCTGTGCAGGGGAAGGCCGGTGCCGGGCTGGAAGACGGTCTGGCCGGTCGTGATGACGGCCTTCTCCGAGTTCCACTTGCCGACGTAGGGGAGGGTGGCCACGCCGCCGCCGCGGTCGAAGCGTTCGACCTTGTCGGGGTGGATGAGCAGGTTTGGTGCGACGGGCTCGGTGCACATGCGGCGGCTCCGATCGAGAGGTCAGGAGTGGTGGAACAGGCGGCGGGAGAGCGTGTTGACCTGGCTGCCGGGGACGACGTACTTCGCCGCGGCCTCGCGCCAGATCCTGAAGTGGGGGGCGGCGCGGTGGGCCTCTACGGCGGCCTCGTCGTCGTAGATCTCGTGGAAGACGAAGTGGTGGTCGTCGGCCAGGTCGCAGACGACGTCGAAGTAGCGGCAGCCGGGCTCGTCGGTGAAGGAACGCTCGGCGTTCTCCTCGATGGCCTTGAGGAAGTCCTCCCGGCAGCCGGGCGCGACCTGGAGGGACACGGTCAGGGCAATCATGCGGGCAGCTCCTGGGGGGTGACGGAACGGGGCAGGGGTACGGCGGTGGCGTCGGCGATCCGTGCGAGGGCAGCCCAGGTGTCATCGACGAGCGTGATGCCCTCGGTGCGCAGCCGCTCGGCGGTGCGGATCTCCGGCTCACCGGGGACGAAGATCTCGTCGGTGCCGGGCGCGGTCGGGGTCGACTTGGTCTCCTCGATCAGGGTCTCCATCCGCTGCTCGAAGTCGGCCGGGTCGGCCATCGACCGGATGTCGACGCACAGCAGCAGGTGGCCGACGCCGCTGCGGCCGGTGGACCGGTAGGGGCCGACGACCGCCGAGCCGAAGGCGCTGCCGGTCAGCACGCCCGCCAGCACATCGAACATGAAGGACATGGCGTAGCCCTTGTGGCCGGCCATCGGCAGGATCAGGCCCTCGATCGCACGCCGCGGATCGGTCGTCGGCACGCCCTCGGCGTCGGCCGCCCAGCCCTCGGGAATCGGCTCACCGCGTTCCTTGGCGTGGTAGATCTTGCCGCGCGCCACGGCTGTGTTCGCGATGTCCATCACGACCGTGCCGTGACGGCCGCCGGGGGCGGCGATCGACCACGGATTGGTGCCGACTCGCTTCTCCTTGCCGCCCCAAGGGGGCATGGCCGGGCTGGCGTTGGTGGCCAGCAGTGCCACGCAGCCCTGCTCGGCGGCCCTGCGCGTGAAGTACGCCGCGGTCCCGAAGTGACCGGAGTTGCGGACGGCGACCGCGCTGATGCCGTGCCCATGGGCACGCTCGACTCCCAGGGCCACCGCGCGGTCGGTGAGCACCTGGCCGAGACCGTCACGGCCGTCGACCACGACGACGGCGCCGTTGTCGCTGACGACTTCCGGGTCCGCGACGGCCGTGGTGGCCCCGCTCGCGAGGCGGTCGAGGTACCAGGGCAGGCGCAGCATGCCGTGGGACGCGTGTCCCCACAGCTCCGCGGTCACCAGCGTGTCCGCGAGCAGACGGGCGTCCGCGGGCGGGACACCGTGTGCCTCGGCGGTGGCGGCGGCGAAACCCAGGAGTTCGGCGGCGCCGACGGTGTGCGGCATGAGGCGGCCTCTCGCATCGAGAAGTGGTGTATCCATTCCTGTATACAGGACAACCCATGGAGAAACCACAGGCCGGAAGGCGCGGTGCCCCAGCGCCTTCGTCGGACGCGAAGGGGTGTCTCAGCCTGCGATGTCCAGCGACACGTCCGTGGCGAGTGTCAGATCCTGGCTGGTCAGACTGTCGATGAGCGCCTGCAGGGTCTGTGCGAGGTGGTGCCGGCAGGCCGCCTCCGCCGCCTGGGCGTCTCCGTGGGTGACCGCCTTCAGCATCGCGCGGTGCTCCTCCAGTGAGATCAGCATGCGGCGCGGGCCGCTGTGCGAGAGGTGACGCAGGCGTACGGTCTGACTGCGCAGGTCGCGGATCGTGCGGGCGAGGTAGGGATTGCGGCAGGCCGCGATGACCGCCTGGTCGAACGCCTCGGTGATGTCGTAGAACTCCTGGTACGAGCCTGCCTGCGTGGCGGAATCCAGCGCGCGGAAGGACTCGTCGAACACCTCGAGGCGCTCCAGCAGTTCACGGAACGGCGCCAGCACCCGCTCGTCGGCCGAGCCCGCCGTGGCGACCGAGGCGGCCGCGCGGGGCTCCAGCAGCATCCGGAACTCGAACAGGGCGCGCACACCGCCCAGGGAGATGCCGGCCACCCGGGCCACCTCCCCCGGCACGAAGTCGACCAGCCCTTCCCGGGCCAGCCGCCGGATAGCCTCCCGCACCGGCGTCCGTGAAGCCCCCAGCTCCTCGCCCAGCCGGACCTCGCTCAGCTTGGCCCCCGGCCGCATCCGCAGCGACTCGATGTCACCCTTCAGCCGCTCGTAGACCGCCTCGCTCTTGCCAGTCGCCCGGGCCATGGGACTCCCTGTCCGTCCTTGCGCACACTGTTCTGTATACAGAGTACGCCGGGCGACGCGTCCACTCACCGAGTTCAACCGGGAGACCCGGGCAGCGCCCCCGGCAAGATCACGGCTCTCCCGGGTGGCACGATGCGTTGCCGCTCCGTGAGACCGGGCACCGCCCCGAGCAGCGTCGAAGGCAAGGAAAGCGAAGGAACTCATCGCATATGAAGCCGCTTTCGCGGCGGAGGAGAAGGAAGCCCCTTCATGGCCTCGCCATGGCCGACGCTACCAGTCGGTCAAAGCCAAGTCAGGCCTGTTTCCCGGGAGTGATGAGTTGTCGGCGCACGCGAAAACTGAGAGGCGCCGCGTGGGCGCCTCTCAGTCGAAGTCGAGGGCGAGGAGAGCGAAGGAACTTGAGTTCATTTGGAGTGAATGAGAAGGAAGCCCCTTCATGGCCTCGCCGTCGGCAACGCTAGCACTCAGGCCGGGATCAGGTCGCGCAGATTTTCGAGGGTGATGATCCGGGAGTCCGGGTGCAGCCCCTCGGGACGTTCGAGACCGATGTACGTCACGGGCTCCTCCGGGACCGGCTCGCCGTCCCACAGGTCCATGGCCGTGGTGTCGCGGGACATCAGGTCGATCAGGTACCTCGTCGTCAGCTGCTCGCGCTCCACGAGGGCACGCACGACCTTGGACACCGACACCTGGTTCTCCTCGACCCGGTTCGCCTCCGAGATGCCCTTCAGATACAGGTGCAGCCACTTCGCACGCCACGTGCCGTCGTCCCCGCGCCGGAAGACCAGAGGCAGTGCCACCCGGCCGACCCCGCGCAGCTCCGACTTCATCCGCACCGTCCGCGGCTCGAACGGACGGCCCTTGCGCTCACCTTCGCGCAGCATGAACCCGAAGAACGACTCCTCGACCTCCTCGAAGCCTTCGCCCGCGTAGATGTTGACCTGCGGAACGATGTACGTGCTGCGCACCCGGTCCAGGGACAGGTCGATGAACTCCGAGGCCCCGTCGGGCGCCTCGGTGACATCGCCCGAATGCTTGCCCCCGACGGCGGTGAGGGCCGTGTAGGAGAGCCAGGAGTCGGTGCTGTAGTCGCTGTGCAGAAGCAGGGCCGACAGGTCGTAGTCGGTGCGGACCCCGGTCTGCTTCCAGTACACGAAGAAGCGCAGCAGTTCGCCGTCGACCCGCGAGACCGAACCCCGCGGCAGTACGCCGAATCCGGCCGCGGTCGCCCTGCCGGTGAGCGGGAGCGCCACGTCGAGGACCTCGGGGTCGAGCAGCAGCCGGCCCGGCGCCGGGAGCCGGCGGCGCATCTCGGCGTCGAGGGCGGCGATCAGACGATCGCGGTCCGCGGCCGGTGCCGGAGGCCGGCCGTCGGGGGTCACCCAGGCGCGGCCCCGGCGGTTGACGAAGATGCGCGCTTCGCCGGTCTCCCGCTCCCGGTTGTGGAAGTGCTCGCGGACCGAGAGGACGACCCGGCCGGAGACCTCGGGAGCGACCTCCACCGCGGCGGCCACCACCGCGTCCCGCTCCTCCTGGTCGGCGGCGATGCGCAGCAGGAGGTCCAGGGCGCGGAACAGCTTGCCGGGAGCGGACTTCAGCAGCTTCACCGCACCGGTGACGTCGTACTCGTCGAGCAGCTTCTCGACGCGGCTGTCGAAGGACCGCGCCTCCTTCTCACCCCGGGCCACGGCGAACACGTCGGCGGCGTGCGGCCAGCGCGGGTACTCGTGCGGATGGAGACGCTCGCCGAGGCGCTTGAAGGGCTCCCGGTGCGCGTGCACATCGGCGAGCTTCGCCGGGCTGGCCGCGACCACCGCGTCGAGGCCCGCGAGCAGCGCCCGGCGGACCGGCCGCGGCAGTGTCCGGAACCGGGTCGGCTCCTGGAGCGTCACATCGCCGCCCGACAGGGCGCAGGCCAGACGCAGCACATCGGTGACGGTGTCCAGCAGGAGGTCGGCGCCGACGCCGAGGCGGGCCTCGTTGACGACCGCCCGGTTCTCCCGGACGGGGATCGACTCCGGCTGGGGGCCGGGCGCGCATCGCTCGGCGAGGGCCTTGAGGTCGCGCAGGTGGTCCTCGCCCAGGGGCGTCGTGCTGCCCGCCAAGGCCAGGTAGAGGTCGGTGAGTTCGTCGTCCAGGTCCCGCCCGAGGTGCAGGACGGTCACCCGGTCGCCCGCCGAGGCGATCAGCTCGTCCTGTGCCGCGAGCATCTCCTCGTAGGTGTGCTGGTAGCGGCCGTACGTGGGGAGGCTGAGCAGGTTCACGACCCCGTGCGCCAGCTGCGCCAGCACGTTCTCGCGCGATGTGTCGTCGGCGAGCGCCTTCGTCACGCACCGCATCCAGAACTCTTCGGTGTCCGGCACGTTCGCCGGGAAGTCGATGAAGTACGAGTTGTGCCGGACGTGGTCGCCCACCATCTCGCTCACGGTGGCCAGCGTTCGCCGGGCGGTGTGCACGACTGCGGCCTCGGACAGCCCTGACAGCCGCTCCAGCAGTTCGGCGGAGAGCTTGAAGCCCACGGAGGTCAGCGCCGCGTCGAACTGCCGGGCGGCGGTGGCGCCTTTCCCCGCGGATCCCTTGGGGGAGGGCAGGCGATGGGTGTGCCGGATGACCAGCGATTCGAAACTGTGCGCCATTCGGGGATGATCGCAGAGGTGCGTAAGGCGTCGCACAGGAGTTTTTCGCACGACGCCGTGCCCCGGGGCCTCCGGCGAGCGGGCATCGGCCGGCGCCCCTCAGGGACGCGTGGCCAGTGGGTCGAGGAACGTCAGTACGGAGGCGTCCTCCTCGATCAGCGGAGTGAGGGCGGCATTGAACGGAGGGCCGTACGGGGCGTTCAGGTGTGCCTGGAAGGCGTCCTCGTCGCGGTAGACCTCGAAGATCCAGTAGGCGCGAGGGGCGGCCGTTTTCGTGTAGACGTCGAAGGCCAGGTTGCCTTCCTCCTCGCGCACCTTGAGGGCGTACTCCTGGATCAGACGGGTGACCTCGTCCTCCGCTCCCTCTCGGGCGGTGAATTCGGCGAGCAGGGTCTTCGTCATGGTCTTCCGTCCTTGTCCGTGGGGTTCAGTGGGCCGAGTCGAGGTGCCGGACGGCGGGCGCGTCCGTCGGGAGCTGCGCCAGCTGGTCCTGCCATGGCGGATTGGGGCCGGCGACCGAGCAGGTCAGGGCTGCCACCTGCACGGCGAACAGGCAGGCGGCCTCGACGTCGGCGAGACGCAGGTCCGTCAGCCTGCCGCCGAGAAGTCCGTGGGTGCCGAGGTGGTGCAGCAGGCCTGCCGTGAAGGAGTCCCCCGCACCGACCGTGTCGACGACCGGCGTGGCCACCGCCGGCACCCGCACACGCTCCCCGTCGAGTGAGGCCAGGGCTCCGCCGGCGCCGCGCGTGATCACCACGAGCCGTGCCCCCGCCGCGTGCCAGGTGTCGCACGCCTGCTCGGGCGGTGTTCCGGGCAGGAGGAGATCCAGGTCGTCCTCGCTCAGCCGCAGCACGTCCGCGAGGCCGCACCAGTGCGCCAGCCGGGCGCGGTAGACCTCGGGGCGCACCAGGAGCGGGCGGACGTTGGGGTCGATGCTGATGGTGGCCCGGGGAGCGGCCGCTGCCAGGAAGTCCTCCACCACCGCCGCTCCCGGTTCCCTGACCAGGGCCAGCGACCCGGTGT
>NZ_JBEOXI010000134.1:0-22344 GCF_040296465.1 Streptomyces sp. NPDC002130 | reverse complement strand
GAGTCCTCCCTCACGGAACTGACGGACCGGGAGCTGTCCGACCTGGTGTCCCTGCGGAGGTCGTCATGACGTCCCACCAGGGCTGCGAACCGCACGCCCCGCCGTCCTCGCCGAGTACGTCATGAGCGCCCGCCCGTCCGACGAGGCCCGCCGTGCGCTGCGCGAGGCCCGGGAACGAGCGGCCCAGGACCCCGCTCCGGCCCCGGCCGCCCGCCCGGAGCCGCCGTCCCCCTCCGACGGAGCGGCAGACCAGGGGGCGCCCAGGCCGGCGGACGCGGCACGGGAGGCACTGCGAAGGGCGGTGTCCGAGCACCGGGGGAGTGGACGGGCGGACGCCGATGCCTTCGACTCCGCTGATCCCTCCGAGGGCGCCGGCGCGGCCGGTGACGCCGGTGGTTCCGGGGTGGCCGCCGGCGGGCGGGCGGTCGGTGGTGTGTCCGGGGGTGCCGGTGGTTCCGGGGTGGCCGGCGGTGGGCGGGCCGGCGGCGGCGCGCCCGAGGTCAGCAGCGCCACCGACGGCTCCGGCGGGCAGGAGGGGGCAACTGTCGGCGGGCAGGAGGGGAGGCCTGTCCCCGAGGCGGACGGTGGTGGTCCCGAGGGCGCCGGTGCACCCCATGTCGACAGTGCGCCTGACGGCCTCCCGGCGGCCGTGACGCCGGAGCCCCAGGCATCCGGTGACCAGCAGACGAGCCCTCCGGAGGCCACTCCGGCCCCTGCGGATTCCTCCGGTCGGGCGGGGACCGGGCGGCGGGCCGCGGACGTTGCGCGCGAGGCGCTGCGCGCGGCCCGGGACGACGCGCGGCGGGCCCGGGAGGAGACGGAGCGGGAAGGTGCCCGCCGCCGGCGCCGGGCCCGGCAGAGCGCCGTGGACGAGAGAGCAGCGGCTGCGCGACGAGCGGCCGCGGACGTCCCTGGCCGGGGTGCGCGTGACGTGGCGCAGCTGCTCTCCGGCGCATTCCTGATGCCGGACCTGCCGGACCTGCCCGACACGGCCTCCGACGACCATCAGCCGACGGCCGGGCGGTCCGGCCGGTCCGCCCGCCTGACCGACCTGCTGCACGGCGACGCCGACCAAGCCGCGGGGAGGCCGCAGAGCGGGCACGGCCCGGCCGCGCCGACCCGGGAGACGCCCCACAACACCCAAAGCCCAAGGCCCCGAACCGGCGCCCAGGACCCCTCCTCCACCCCGCCCGGGACCGGCGCCCCCGGGACCGGCGCCCCCCAGACCGGCGCCCCCGGGGCCGGCGCCCCCGGGGCCGGCGCCCCCGGGACCGGCGCCCCCGGGGCCGACGCCCCCGGGACCGGCGACTCGGCATCCCGCGATCCGGGCTCGGCCCTGCCCACCGTCGACTCGGCACCTGGTGATGCGGACCGGGCCCTGCCCACCGGCGACTCGGCCCCCCGTGATCCGGACTCGGACCCGCCCACCGGCCACACAACGCCCCGTGCCCCCGGCCCCGCCGCCCCGCACAGCGCCGACCCGGTGACACCGTCCACCGCCGCCCCGCACAGCGCCGACCTGGTGACACCGTCCACCGCCGCCCCGCACACCGCCGACCCGGTGACGCCGTCCCCGGCATCCACCCCGGCCCCGCCCCACGCCCGCCCCCACCACCCCTCTCCTCAGAGCTCCGCACCAGTGACCTCGGCGCCCACACCGGCCCCGTCCTCAACCTCGGCGTCCGGCACCCCTCGCCCCTCCCGAACCCCCCGCTCCATGGCCGCCCCGGCGCGCGACCACGAACTCCGCCGCACCTTCCCGCCCCTCCCACCCCCGGACGGCGACCGCTTCGCCGAGAGCTGGTGGGGAAACGCCTGGGTCGGAGCGCTGGAGCAGGGCGCGCTGGACGTGAAGCGGCTGGAGCGCGGGCGCGGGTACGCGGGGCAGGGCCATGTCGACGCCATCACCGTGACTCCCGGACTGGTGCTGGCCTACGTCCAGGGCAGCCGCCCCCGCCCGTACCGCGTCCAGGTACACCTGCGCACACTCGACGACACCGACTGGGACCGTTTCCTGGACACCGCCGCCGACCGCCCCGGGCACATCGCGGCGCTGCTCGACAAGGAGATGCCCCAGTCCCTCGCGGAGTGCGGCGTGCCGCTGCTGCCCGGTCCCGGCGACCTGGAGCCCCGGTGCAGCTGCCCCGACCGCGGCCACCCCTGCAAGCACGCGGCCGCCCTCTGCTACCAGACCGCCCGGCTGCTCGATGCCGACCCCTTCGTGCTGCTCCTGCTGCGTGGCCGGGGCGAACGGGAGCTGCTCGACGCGCTGTCCCGGCTGAGTGCCACCCGTGCCGCTCGCGCCGCACAGGACAAGGGCCCGGCGCCCCTGCCCGGCGTGCGGGCCGCCGAGGTCCTCGCCTCGCGCGCCCTCCCGCCCCTCCCCGCTCCACTGCCTCCGCTCGCGCACCCCGAGCAGCCCCCGGCCTACCCGGCGGCCCCCGGCGGCCCGGACCCCTTCGCGCTGGACCAGCTGGCGACGGACGCCGCCGCCCGCGCCCACGCCCTGCTCGGCACCGGCCGTGACCCGGTCGGGCGGCTGACCTTCTGGCAGGACGCGGTCCGTCTGGCCGCCGCCCGCCCCGGGGCGGGACTCACCGCCGGTACCCGGGCGCTGTACGCGTCCCTCGCCTCCGCGGCGGGCCGCACCACGTCCGAGCTGGCCCGCGCGGTAGCAGCCTGGCGTCAGGGCGGACTGGAGGGCCTCGCCGTACTGGAGGAGCCGTGGGACCCGCCCGCCGGCCGGTTCGACCGTGCCAGGCCCCTGCTCCTCGCCGCCGACCTGCCCGCCTTCCGGCCCTGGCGCAACCACCTCACCCACCCCCAGGGCCACGTCCAGCTCCGTCTCGGCCGCGACGGCCTCTGGTACGCCTACGAGTCCGAGCCGGGCCAGGACGACTGGTGGCCGAGAGGCACCCCGGACCTGGACCCGGTCGGCGCCCTCACCGGCCTAGGCCTGCCCGGCGACCTGTGAGGGCACCGGGCAGGAGCCACACGACAGCCTCACTCCTTCGCTGCCGGCGTCGTCCATCCCACGTGCTCATCTGTGGGGCCGGCGTGTCACATGGGCAGTGCTGAGCTTATCCGCGGGTGAGCTGGGAACTCAGAGCACATCACAGCCGCCCGTCGTCAAGGGCCGGGTCTCGTACCGCCCCGAGGGCAGCGCTCGGATCCCTAGGAGTGATTTTGACCATGCGCATCGGGGTGGAGGAGGAGTTCCACGTCCTGGAGGTGGAGAGCGGACTGCTCGTGCCGCGTGCCGACGCGATCCTGCGACGGCTTCCCCGGGGGACCTTCACGGAGGAACTGCACCAGTGCACCGTGGAGACCAACAGCGCGGTGCACGGATCCCTGCACGACCTGTACGCCGACCTCAGCCGCCTGAGACGGCAGCTGGACGCGGCCGCCTCCTCGCAGGGGCTGGCCGTGGTGGCCGCGGGGACGGCCCCACTGGCGCCCGCGGCCGCCGCGAACCCCACCGCCGACGCCCGCTACCACCACATGGCCGAGGAGTACCGCAGGGTCGCCGACGAGCAGCTCATCTGCGGCGCCCAGGTCCATGTGGACGTGCCCGACCGCGACACCGCCGTACGCGTCATGTGCGAGGTCTCGCCCTGGCTGCCCGTCCTGCTGGCCGTCTCCGCGAGTTCGCCCTTCTGGCAGGGGGCCGACACGGGGTACGCGAGCTGGCGTTCCATGGTGTGGCAGCGCTGGCCCACCGCGGGGCCGGCCGGCTGTTTCTCCAGCGCGGCCGAGTACGACGCGGCGGTGGACGACTTCATACGGGCCGGGGTCATCAGCGACGCGGGGATGATCTACTACGACGTCCGTCCCTCTGCCCATCTGCGAACGCTGGAACTGCGCATATGTGATGCCTGCCCGCGTGCCGAGACCGTCGTGCTCATCGCCGGGCTCTTCCGCGCCCTGGTGACCGAGGCCCGCGAACGGCTGCGCAGGCACGACCCTGCATGCGCGGGTCGGCACGAGTGGCTGCGGGGCGCGACATGGCGTGCCGCCCGATCCGGGCTCGAAGGCGCCCTGGTGGACCCCGAGACCCACCGCGAGGCACCGGCACGCCAGGTCCTGCGCAAGATGCTCGTCCGACTCCGGCCCGCCCTGGAGGCCCACGGGGACTGGCACACCGTTCGGGCGCTGACCGAGGCGGTCCTCGCGGACGGAAGCGCCGCCCGGCGCGTCCGCCGTACGGCACAGGAGGAGGATCTCCTCGGGTGTGTCGACATGCTGATCGCCGAGACCCGTGGCGAACGCGCACACCGCCGGTGCACGCCGCCCGGCCGCGGGCTCACCCCGGCCGTCGCCGCGCGCGGCCCGCGCTCCTCCGCCGGTTCCGGGGCGCCGGAGGCCATCGGCCCCTGACCAGCGGTGCGTGCCATGAGACCGCCACCGGTCCCACAGCCTCCGCGTACAGCAGCCCCCCGCAGGCGCTCGCCGCCTCGGCGGCACGGCCTTCTCGGGCAACAGCGCCCGCCGTGCGTCCTGCCCCGTTGCAGAACGTGTGTCCTGTCCCCGCGCAGAAAGGGTTTGGTCATGTCGTGCAGCACCGCCCGTATCCCGGCAGAAGGGCGGGCGCCGGTAGTCGCGTCGCGGCGCACCGTCGCCGGTACCGGGAAGGGAGGCGGGATGCCATGTGCGGTCTGAGCGGGGAGATCCGCTTCGACGGCCGGCGGCCCGACCTGGCGGCCGTCGGACGCATGACCGACCGGCTCGCCGCCCGTGGACCCGACGGGCAGGGCACCTGGACACGGGGCGCGGTCGCGCTGGGACACCGGCGACTGAAAATCATCGACCTGTCGGACCGGGGAGGGCAGCCGATGACGGACGCCCGGGGAGAGGTCACCGGCGTCTTCAACGGCTGCGTGTACAACTATCCGGAGCTGCGAGAGGAGTTGCGCCGCCTCGGGCACCGCTTCCGGTCGACCTCGGACACGGAGGTGATGCTCAACGCCTACCTGCAGTGGGGCACCTCCTGCGTCGAGCACTTCTGCGGCATGTTCGCCTTCGCGATCGTCGAGCACCGGACCGGCCGCGTGATCCTCGCCCGGGACCGCCTCGGCATCAAGCCGCTGTACCTGGCACGGACACCTGACCGGCTGCGGTTCGCCTCCACGCTGCCCGCCCTCCTCGCCGCAGGAGACGTCGACACCTCACTCGATCCGGTCGCCCTCCACCAGTACCTGAGCTGGCACGCCACGGTCGCGGCACCACGCACCGTCGTCAACGGCGTGCGCAAGCTCCCCCCGGCCACGGTGCGGGTCGTCGAACCCGACGGCACCCACAAGGATCACTGCTACTGGCAGCCGTCCTACACACGCCGGGCGGAATGCGCCGGCATGGGCGCGGACGAATGGCGGGACGTGGTGCTGGACGCGCTGCGCACGGCCGTGCGCCGCCGCATGGTCTCCGACGTACCGGTCGGGGTGCTGCTCTCCGGCGGACTCGACTCCAGTCTGATCGTCGCTCTGCTGGCCGAGGAGGGGCAGCGCGACCTGATGACGTTCAGCGTCGGGTTCGAGACGGAGGGCGGCGAGAAGGGCGACGAGTTCCGGTACTCCGACCTCGTGGCCCGGGAGTTCGGCACCGACCACCGCCGGATGATGGTTCCCTCCGAGCGGGTCTCCACGGCGCTGGACGGGGCGGTCGCGGCGATGAGCGAGCCGATGATCAGCCACGACGTGGTCGCCTTCCACCTGCTGTCCGAGCAGGTGTCCAAGGAAGTGAAGGTCGTGCAGAGCGGGCAGGGCGCCGACGAGGTCTTCGCCGGCTACCACTGGTACCCGCAGCTGGCCGAGGTCCCCCGTGACGACGAACCGGAGCGCTACGCCGAGACGTACTTCGACCGGTCGCACGCCGATCTCGGCCGGATCCTGCGGCCGGAGCTGCTGCCCCCCGACGACGTCTCGGGCGACTTCGTCCGCCGTCACATGGCCGTACCGGGGGCGCAGACCGCGCTGGACGCCGCGCTCCGCCTGGACACGCACGTGATGCTCGTCGACGACCCCGTCAAGCGAGTCGACAACATGACCATGGCCTGGGGCCTGGAGGCCCGCGTGCCCTTCCTCGATCACGAACTCGTGGAACTGGCGGCGGCCTGCCCGCCGGAACTCAAACTGGCCGACGGCGGCAAGGGCGTGCTGAAGGAGGCGGGCCGCAAGCTCCTGCCGAGCGAGGTCGTCGACCGCCCCAAGGGCTATTTCCCGGTACCGGCCATCCGGCACATGGCAGGACCCGTCCTGCAGCGCGTGCGCGAGGCACTCGAGGCACCGGAGGCCAAGCAGCGCGGGCTGTTCCAGGAGTCGTATGTCGCCGAGCTCCTCGAGGCGCCCGACGAGCACCGCACCGGGCGGGGCGCGAACGCTTTGTGGCAGATAGCTTTGCTGGAGATATGGCTGCAGACCCACGGAATCACGTGACCGAACACTGGGGCATGCGGGCGGTGGACGGCCCGGCGCCGGTCCTCCCTGCTCCCGGGACACTCGGTCCGGCACTCGTGCCGGTCCAGGACGGCAGGACAGGGGACCGGCCGGGCGCCGCCGACGCCGCCGCGCCCGCGCCGGCGCCGGTGGTGCTGCCCGAGTCGGGTGGCCCCCGAGACGCAGTGACCCGGCTGGGCGCGCACGGCTGCTGGTACCCCTCCGCCAACGCCGACGGCACCGAGGCGGCCTTCATCTGCGACCGGGGCGGCGTCCCCCAGCTGTGGGGCGGACCCGTCGCCGGCGACGAGGTGCGCCTGCTCGACTCCTCACCGGATCCCGTCAAGGAGGTGTCCTGGTCACCGGACGGCCGCTGGATCGCGTACACCACCGCGCCGGGCGGGGGCGAACACACGCGCGTGCTGTGCGTACGGCCCGACGGCACCGGCCGCCGCATCCTGGCCGGGGCCGACCCGGCCAGTTCCGCCCACCTGGGGTGCTGGGCGCACGACGGCTCGGCCGTCTCCGTCACCGTCGCGGCTCCGGCCGCCGCCGTCCAGCCGGGCCTCGTGGGGCGGACCCTGCTGGACCACGGCCCGGCGGACGGCCTGCTCGCCGGGGCCCGCCCGGGGGCCGACTGGGCGGACCGGGACGGTCACGCGACGCTCCTCGGCCCGGCCGCGTACGACGCCGCATCGAGGGCGGCGCCGAACGGAACGCCGGCCACGGCTGCCGCTGCCCGGCCCGACGGCGGCCTGTCGGTCTACCTGATCGATCCCGACGCCCTCGCGTCCCCGGTGCTGCTCACCACGGAGACACACGCCGCCTCCCTGCGCGCGTGCGACCTCAGCCATGACGGCCGCTTCGCACTGCTGCGCCGGGGGCCGCGCGGACGGCGCGAGGCGGTCGTCCGCCGCACCGCCGACTCGGCGACCACCTTCGCCCTGCCGGTCGCCGACGGCGACCCGTGGATCGGACGGTTCTCCCCGGACGGGCGGACGCTGTGGCTGCGCAGCAACGCCGACCGGGAGTACGCGGCGCTCTTCGCCGTCGCCCTGGACGCCGACGGAAGGCCGGAGGGTACGTCCGTCAAGGCGGAACGCGACGGAAGCGATCTCGAACTCCTGGCGCTCGCGCACGACGGCCGTACCGCCGCGCTGGCATGGAACGTGCAGGGCGCCTGCGAGCTGGAACTCGTCGAGACCTTCCCGACCGGGCACGCCCCCGACGAGGTAGGCCCGGCACGCCCCCTCCCCCTGCCCCACGAGGTCGTCACCCGCGTGACCGCCGCCGGAGCCGGGCGACTGCTGCTCGCGCTGTCCGGGTCGCAACGCCGCCCGGGTGTCTGGCGGGCCCACGAAGGCGTGTCCGTGCTCCGCACGCCCTGGTCCGCCGCGGACGAGGACACCGTCCCGCCGGGCCGCCCACCGGTACGCCCCGTCCCCATGCGTCTGACGGCACGGGACGGGCTGCCCCTGAGCGGCTGGTACTACAGGGCGCCGGGGCGCGCCCCCGACGAACCGGCACCGTGTGTCATCCACCTGCACGGCGGTCCGGAGGAACAGGAACGCCCGGTGTTCAACCCGCTCTACCACGAGCTGATCGGGCGCGGCCTGGACGTCTTCGCCCCCGACGTCCGGGGATCCCTGGGACACGGCCGGTCGTTCGTCGACGCCGACCTGGGCGCGGGCCGTTTCGCCGCGTTCGACGACGTCGCCGACTGCGCGGCCCACGCGGTCACCGCGGGCCCCGCCGATCCGACGCGGCTGGCGGTCATGGGCCGCTCGTACGGCGGCTATCTGACGTTCGCCTCCCTCGTGTGGCACCCGGATCTCTTCCGCACCGGAGTCGCCGTCTGCGGCATGTCGGACTACCTGACCTTCTTCGCCGGTACGGAGCCCTGGATCGCGGAGTCCGCGGCGCACAAGTACGGCCACCCGGAGCGCGACCGCGAGCTGCTGCGCGACCTGTCACCGATGAGCCGTATCGAAGCGCTGCGTGTTCCGCTGCTCGCCGTCCACGGCGAACACGACACCAACGTGCCACCGGGGGAGTCCCGGCAGTTCGTTCGGGCAGCGCGGGAACGGGGCGTCCACGCCGAACTGCTGACCCTGCGCGACGAAGGTCACGACTTCCTGCGCGCGGACAACCGGCGCCTGTTCCGCCGGGCCGCCGCGGACTGGATGGAACGGCACCTTCGGGTGTGACATCGGGGCCGCCCCGTGCCGCCGCCCATGGGACGGTGCGCAGTGCCTTCGCATGGACGGTACCTGGGACGGACGACTGGGCTGCTCGTCCTCGGCCTGAGGGGCGACGAAGGAGGAAACCGTGCAGCGGCCTGATGAAGAACTGCTGGATTTCGACACCGGGGCGGCGGCCGAAGGCCGGCGCACCGACACGGACGCGCGCTACAAGGCGGGCTACACCCAGGCCCTGCGCGACACGGCCGCGTTCCTGCGGCAGACCTACTACCTTCCCTGAGCCGCGCGAGGCGCTTCGCCCGGACGCCCGGCGTGCTGGCCCTCTTCAAGATCTGGCCGGCGCCGACCGCCCGCCGTCCCCGGCCCCGTGGGTTTCCTTCGATCGTGCGCGGGGGACCCGACGCCCGTGGTGGCTTACGGGGCAGAGCAGCGGGTGCGCCTGCCGGCGCTGCGGGCGGGCTGGCTGACGCAGACGTTCGTCCACTGGCCGTTCCGGCCTGAGGCGGTCCAAGCGCTCCTGCCCGGGGGACTGGTGGTGGACGAGTACGAGGGGGCCGCCTGGGTGGGGCTCACCCCCTTTGTCATGGCGGACGTGCGACCACCCGGTGTTCCCGCCTCGCTGCCCGGCCTGCCGACGTTCGCCGAGACCAACCTGCGCACGTACGTACGGCGGCACCGTGACGACCGGGACGGGCTCTGGTTCCTGTCCATCGAGGTCGCCTTCCCCCCGATGGTTGCGGCCCGCGCCATCGGCGCACCGTACAACCCGGGCACCCTCCGCGTGTCGAAGGACGGGGACACCGTCTCGTACTCCGGCTCCCGATGGATCGGTGACGCCTCCTACCGCCTGGTCGTCCGGCCTGGCGACCCGATCGATCCGACGGAGCGTGACGTGTGGCTGACCTCGCGCTGGCGGGCGTACACCAGCAGGCTCGGCATGCTCTGGGAGACGCCCGTCGAACACGAGCCGTGGCCGCTGGCGGGCGCCGCCGTCGATGGACTGGAGGAGACGCTGACCGCCGCGGCGGGGCTCCGGGAAGCCCCCCTCGGTGAGCCCCTGGTGCACTTCTCAAAAGGAGTCAGGCATGTACGGCTCGGGCCCTCCAGACCGTGCGTCCCGGAGCGCGTCCACCAGCCGTCCTGACACGCCGTCTCCGGTTCGGCGCCGAGGGACCCCTCCGTCACCCGAGGTCACGACGACGGTCGAACTCGGCCCGGAGCGAGGGCGCTGGGCAGGGGTACCCGGCCGGAACCTACGGAGGGATGTCCCTTGAGCAGAACCGGAGTGCGGGAGCCCGCCCACACGCTCGCGGTCGCGCACGGTGCCTTCAACATCGTGGGCGGACTGTGGCCCCTGCTGCACCTGCGCAGCTTCGAGTGGGTCTTCGGCCCGAAGGCCGACGTGTGGCTGCAGATGACGACGGGCGGACTGCTCGCCTCCGCCGGCGTCGCCCAGCTCGCGGCGGCCGAGGACTCGCAGGGCCCGGCCCATGCCCGCCGCATCGGGCTGGGCACCGCCCTGACCCTGCTGGCCGTCGATCTGGTCTACGTCCCCAAGGGGCGGATCCGGCCGACGTACCTCCTCGATGCCGCGATGCAGACCGGATGGATCGCCGCCTGGCTTCGTTCGTCCCCCGCGCGGAGTGCGCGGGACGTCGGGAGCGGCCGACGGTGAACCAGCGGTTCCCGCTCAAGATCCGTACCCGGCCGGTAACGCCTGCTCTGAACCGCGTCGCTCGGACCGCCGGATTCAGGCCCCGTAGGCATGCCTGCGGGGCAGGGGTCCGACGTGGGCGTTGCGGCCGGGGCGGGCGGCGGCGTGGCGCTGTCCGGGGCCCGGGCCGCCGCGGGCGGCCAAGGCGTCGGCGACGGCACCCGTGGCGAAGGCGTAGACGGCCTTGTGCAGCAGGTCCACGACGAGTTCCTTGCGGGGCCAGGTCTGCGGTGGGGCGCCGACGCCCGTCGCGTTCTCCAGGATCTGGTCGTTGGTGAGGCGGACGACGGCGAACTTGGCGGAGGCGACGGGTCCGCGCAGTCCGGCCTGGGCCATGACCGAGCGGAGCACCCCGAGGAGGGCGGCCTGGCCATAGTGCATGCCCCAGTTGACCGGCAGCGGCTGGGGGCCGGGTCGTTCGGGCAGACCGGTCAGCCGCTGCAGGACACGAGCGGGCACATGGGAGTCGGGCCGACCGGTGACGGCCTGCTCGATCTTCTCGCCGAGGGTCATCACCACCCCTCCGGCGGTACCCGCGAGCAACCCCTGCCACAGTGCGCGCTTGATCATGCCCTGGCGGGTACCCCTGTACGACCGCCTTCACCCACCGGTCACGCGGCAGTCGGCGTCCCGGTGGGCGCCGGTGCGCGGATCCTAAGACACCCCGAGCGGACCATGTCAGTGCCTGGTGACAGGATCCGAGGGTGCTGATCAAGGGATACGACGGCGGCCCGCTGGTGGCGGGCGAGTCACTGCTGGCCCGCCCGGGCTTCTGGTCGAATTACCTTCTGGCGATGTGCAGTGACGGGGCATGTGCCGAGCGGCCGGCTCCGGAGTGGTTCGGCGATGACGGCGCCGATGCCGATGCCATGTCCGAGGTCCTCTTCGATCCCGAACACTGGCCGGTGTTCCGGGTGCCGGCCGAAGACGGTCCCGGAGCTGTGGTGATCTACCGCAACCTGGTCGGCGACTACGGCACCGACTACCTCCTCACCCACCCGGACAGGAGCTACGCCCAGCAGATCGCCAGCTGGGAAGGAGATTTCTCGGGGATCGGCCTGACGTGGCGCGAACTGGTCCGCATCGCTGACTCTTCTTCCGCAGCGGCCGAAGGCGTCCAGGACACAGCCGCCCGCTTGCTGCTGCTCCTTCCCCTCCTTACCGACCCGGACCTGCCGGAAGCAGCCCCGGCAAGGCTCACCGCCACTTTGAGTGCGGCCGGCGCGCCGCAGGACATGGCCCCCATCGCGGCGGAGCACCTGCTGGCCCACCTGGAGAGAAGGTCCCGACATGATCCCACCTGGGAGTCTCCTCTGAGCGGCAGCTGAGCGGCAGGCCAACCCTCACGGCTGACGGCCGGAACGGGCCGGCGCCGCCCGCCGTCCCGGGGGCCGAGCGCCAGGACGGCCGTCTCAGGCGCCGAGCCGTGTGGCAGCGGTGTCCAGACGAGCGGCGGTCTCCTCGAGGTCCCGCCGGGACGGTGTGGTGGTGCCGAGCCGGGTGGCGAGATCGCGCTGGGAGACGATCTCCAGGGCTCCTCGGTAGCGTTCGCTGTCCAATGCCGACGCCGGAACGACCGCGACGGTGCCGGCGGTGAGGATCAGTGTGGCGTCATCGGCGTCGGATCCGAGCAGCGCCTCGATGTGCTCAGGACGGATCATGAGGGTGTCTCCTTCCCGGTGGTGATCACCGCTGTCGTTCCTCGCGACGGGGCGGGGGACCGCAGCCCTGCCGCGGCCCTGTCGTGCAGGGAACCCAGCGTCTCGCTCTGCTGCCGGGCCCTGTGCAGCAGCTGGTGCAGACGCCCCCAGTCCAGATGCCGACGGTGACCGAGTGCCCCGGTTGGGCCGGTCAACCTCTGTTTGGAGCTGGTTGCGGCAGCCCCACGTCGGTTGCGACGGGCGCGGGCACGTCCGCCCGCCGCGTACCAGCCCACCCCCAGCACCACCGCCAGGGCCGCGTCCACCAGGTCGCCGCCGTAGTACATCCATCGGACGCCGCTGTACAGGTCGGCACGAGTGAAGTCGGTGCCGGGCGGCGGCAGTGCGTACAGGGTCTTGGCGAGCACCGCGTGCGCGGCGCCGGCGGCCAGCAGGGTGGCACCGCGTACGGCGACACTCCAGCGGCGGCGCACCGGATCGAGCTGGCATACGGCGAAGGTGAACACGAGCCCTGCCGCCAGCATGTGCGCGTGCACCACACCGTGCAGGAACGGCTGGTGCCGCATTGCCGCGAACAGCTCCGTCCGATACAGCAGCCAGAGGCCGCCCACGTCCAGCAGGGCCGCCAGCGGTGGGAGGACGAGCCGGCCGACGGGACGGGAGCGCGCGAGGACCAGCAGGCGTCGTCGTGCCCGGCCGGGCCTGAGGGCTCGCAGGGCGAGGGTGAGGGGGCGGGCCACGACGAACAGCAGCGGGGCGGCCATGCCCAGGAGGAGGTGCTGGATCATGTGTCCGGTGAACGGTCCTCCCGGCACCGTTCCCCCCGACGCCCAGGCCGTACCGACGCCCCCGGCGGTGAACGACACATCCCGCCACCGGGGCCAGGCGTCCCCGCGGCGCCGCAGACGCCCCGCGGCCAGCAGATACGCCACCGCCACCAGCAGCGCGGCCACGACGGTGAGCAGCTGGCCCGTCCCGGGTCCGGTGGCCGGGCCGGGGTGGACGTGCGCGATTGTCACGACGTGCGCGAGTGTCACGACTCCGGCCCGGCCCCGCCGCGGCGGGCGGCGCGCAGGGCCAGGACCACGCCGATGAGCAGCAGGACCAGACCTGTGATGTTCCACGCCCAGTCGTACGGAGTGACATCCACCCCGTAGCGGATCTGGTGCAGACGCAGCAGTTTGTGATCCACGATTCCGTCGAACAGCTGGAAGGCGCCCAGCCCGAGGAGGAAGCCCGACCACGCGTGGGCCGAAGACAGGGCCCTGCGGCGGCGCAGATCGGCGTAGAGGAAGAACCCCGCGACCAGAGCCAGCAGTTCGGCGGTGTGCAGCAGTCCGTCGGACAGCAGGCCCACGCCGGAGGTGGAACGATCGTAGAAGTGGTGCCACCCCAGGATCTGATGGAAGACGATCTCGTCGACGGAGGCCATGACCGCTGCCCCGATCAGCGCGCAGACGGCCATGGACCTGCGGGTCGCGGAGCCGGTGCCCGGTGCGGTGTCGGACCGGACGGAGTCGCTCATGGCTCTTCCTTCCTGCCGTACGACGACGTCCGGCGTCGGCTGGGGATGCCGGCGTCGGGTACCCGCCAGGACAAGGTCAAGCACCATCACACCGGCCCGCGCAGGAGAGGAGAACACGCCTCGGGACAGGGAGGAGAGGAACGCCGTCCAGGCTCGGCCTCGCAGGAGCCGCTGCCCGGTTCCCGCGCCAACCGGCATCGCGATGGTCACTCAATCGGCGGCACAGCGAGGACCTCGGGCGGATTCGGCGCGCGGACGGCCAGTAGTCCGGGGGCCGCAGGGACGCCTTGCTGGGCGATCACCGCTGCCGGGCGGCGTCGTCCCTACGTCGATGTCGGGGTCTCGTCGCCCTCTCCGCTGTCCGGTTCGGCGCGCTTGTCGGCGCCCGTCTCCAGGTAGCCGGGGTCGTCGCCCGCGACCCGGCCCACGAAGACGTCGTTGGGCGTCGTCCCCGTCGTGCTGTGCCGGTCCGCCGCCTCGGTGTCCGGCTTACCGCCCGTGTCCTCCGACCGGCCCGAACGGACCTCTGCGGAGGGCTCGTTCGTGCGACCCCCCAGGTGTTCGCGGACCCATGACCACACGGACATGATGCCTCCCGATCAGAAGATGCGTGCCGACGTCGACGGCCTGCCCGCGCTGCCCTCGGCACTCGGCGCCGCACCCGGTTGATTCAACGTCGTCTGCGGCGCATCGCGACGGCCGCGACCAGCACCAGGACCCCGGCGAGCCCGGTGAACACCTTCCTGGCCGCACCCGTGGACGTACTCAGTCCGAAGGCGTCGCGCATCCGGTCGTGGAGACCGAGCGGCACACCCAGGACCGCGTTGCCGGGCGGGCGCCGCGGGATGACGGGGTGGGGGTGGGTGGGCGCGCTGCGCCGCACCGTGTCCCATGCCGTGCCGAGCCGGCGCAGCTGCGCGGCGGGCAGCGCTTCCTGCAACCGGGGCAGCACGAGGTCCTCCTCGTCGCGGATGTCCTGCCGTATCAGTGCGAAGACCCGCCGTACCTTCTCCTCACGCTCAGGAGAACCCGGACCCAGGCGTTCGATGTCGGCGACGAGATCGTTGATCTGCTGGTGTTCCTCCTCGACCCGCAAGGTCAGCTCGTGCCCGTCCCCGACCGAGCGCCGGACAGCCGGCCACAGCACGGTCTCCTCGGCGAAGGCATGGCTGAAGACCAGCTGGACGGTCTCCTGCAGGACCCGTTCGCGGTCCTCGCCGCCGGCCAGGTCCTGGTAGCGGCCCATCAACCTGTCCATCTCGGCATGATCACGGCGTTGCCGGGCCAGCACGCTGCCCGGGCCGCCCAGTTGCTCAACCGTCTGCTCTTTGATCGTCTCGGGCATGGATCTCTCCTCTGCGCGGACCGGCAGCAACGCCCGTCCGCCCCAGTGGCTGCCGGCCGTGTCCGGTGGCGGGTACCCCGACGCGGCGAGGCACACCGTTTGTGGTGCTTTCACCTGTTGCTCGGCCCGGTCGCGGCCCCGCTCGGTCCGGTCGCCGGGCGCATCAGGTACCGGTGAGCAAGTCGCCCTCCTGTACTGCTGTCAGGGACAGCGTCTTGTAGCCGACCTTCTCGAACAGCACGACGAGGCGGTCCTCCTCCGTGCGCATCACCGTGCCCGCACCCCACTCCGCGTGGCGCACCCGGTCGTTCGTCTCATAGGGCCCGCCGTTCCCGGGCGGGGGAGGGGAGTCCCGGTGCCCGGCCCCGGTGACGGGGAGGTCGTCCTCGCGGTCGCACACGTCGCACCGCCCGCACGGGTCGTCGAGCTGCTCGCCGAAGTAGCCCAGAAGGTACCGGCGGCGGCAGGTGGGCGTCTCGGCGTGGCCGCGCATCATCTCGATGCGCGAGCGGTCGACGCGCCGCCGCCGCTCGAGAGGGACCCAGTTCCCGCAGCTGTTCCACGACACTGTCCTTGGCCAGCTGCTCGGGGGACAAGCACAGGTATTCGGCATCCCCGTCCCGGATCGCCCGCCAGTCCCTGTCGGTGGCCGACCGGGGCTGTGCCGAGTTCACGGCCACGGCGTCCGGTGCCGCGCTCTCCCGCAGGCCGGCGACCTGGTCGTTGCAGGGCGATCAGCGGCGACACCACGACCGCGGGACCACCGAGCATGACGGTCGGCACCTGATAGATCGCCGACTTGCCGGAACCGGTGGGCATGACGACCAGCACGTCGCGGCCGCCGAGCAGTGCCTCCATCGCCTCCGTCTGCTCGGGGGCCAGGTCGCTCCACCCGAACCGTTTCCTGGCGACGCGGCGCGCTTCGGCCATCCGGTCCTGCACGCCCATCGCGACGCCCCCTTCACGGCTCGGCACTCCTGGGACCCGGCCCGGGTCCCCCCCGTGGCCGGCCGCGATGCGGAGCGGCGCGCCGCAGCCGTGCTAGGCCGAGATCCCGGCTGCCCGTCCTGGGTGATCACCTGCGCCGTTCGGCCCCGCGCGGTCGCGGTCGCCCGTCACCAGGGAGAACCTGGACGAAGCCCAGGTGCCCGCTGTCTGCGGGCCGACGCCGCCCGCACCCCAAGGGAGGATCTCTTGACCGACGCCATGCCCCACCTCGACGACGCCGGCGAGAACGACGACGTCGTGGCACTGCTGAAGCAGCAGCACAACCACATCCGTGATCTCTTCGCCGAGGTCGAGAACGCCACCGCCGACGACCGGGCGGAGGCATTCCGCAGGCTCGTCCGCCTGCTGGCCGTCCACGAGACCGCCGAGGAGGAAGTGGTCCACCCTTCGGCCCGCCGTCTCCTGGAGGACGGTGAGCAGGTGGTCGACGACCGTCTCGAGGAGGAGAGAGCCGCGAAGGAGAAGCTGAGCCGGCTCGATGACATGGACCCCGACGACCCCGGGTTCATGCCCGCCTTGCGGGAACTGCGCGCGGACGTGCTCCAGCACGCGGCTTCGGAGGAACAGTACGAGTTCCCCGGGCTGCGCGAGAAGGCCGGAGCGCAGCAGCTTGCCATGATGGCCACGGCTGTCCGTGCTGCCGAGGCCATGGCGCCCACCCGCCCGCATCCGGGAGTGGAGACGGCGGCGGAGAATGTCGCCGTCGGACCCGTGGCAGCCGTGATCGACCGGACTCGTGACGCCGTCCGCAAGGCGATGGGCAAGGACAGCTGATCAGGGCCACGTACGGGATCTTGAGACCACGAGCAGGCAATGGCAGGCTCGTGCCGCATGATCGATGTATTCGCCAAAGACACCCTGCACGGGAGACTGCGGCGGGACCGCAAGGCGCTGCTCTGGAAACTCGACGGCTTGTCCGATTACGACGCCCGCCGACCGTTGACAGCGACCGGGACCAACCTCCTCGGCCTGGTCAAACACGTGGCAACCGTCGAGGCCAGGTACTTCGGCGAGGTCTTCGGCCGCCCTTCCCCGGATCCGCTGCCCCGGTGGCAAGGACTCCAACGGCAGCGATCTGTGGGCGACCGAGGACGAGACCCGCGATCAGATCATCGGGTTCTACCGGCGCACGTGGGAACACTCGGACGCGACGATCGACGAGCTTCCCCTCGACGCCCCCGGCCACGTGCCGTGGTGGCCGGAGCCTCATGCCGACACGAACCTGTTCGCCGTCATGGTCCATGTCCTCGGCGAGTCCGTCCGGCACGCCGGGCACGCCGATATCCTGCGCGAGGGCCTCGACGGCCGGACCGGGTTGCGCGCCGAACACGAGAAGCAGATCGACGAGGAAGCCCGTGCAGCCTGGTGCGCGAAGATCGAGCAGGCTGCCAGGTCGGTCGCAGCGACCTGAAGTTCCCCCGCAGCGAGCTCGGCACACCCTCGTCGTACGGTCTACTGGCTGGTTAGCGGACCTGGGCGCGGGGTGTCCTATCCGGTCGTGATGGCGCTGGATGCGGCGTGACGGCCACAGCGCCGAGAGATCATCCGATGCCTCAAGCGATACGCCGCTCGAGAGGTGTTCAACTTGGTCGGAACGGTGTCCAGCGCCCCTCGTTATAGGGGCGTCTGTGAGAGCGGAGTGCGACGAGAAGCCCGGCAGGTGCGGCCCGGGCGGGGTTTCTGAGTAGGTGGGCCTCAGTGTCCGCCGTGAGCACCGTTGCACTCGGTTTCTCCTCTCTCGAGTACCCGAAGCAAGGGTCGCGGTGAACGCCACGCGTCTTACGGCCGACGGGGACCATCCGACCCGGGAACTCTTCGCGACCAACCAGGTCAGCCTTCGCCCCTGCAAAGCCCAACGCCTTTGGAGGCGCCCGCGGCACCGTCTGTTCCCTCCGATGGTGCGTGGACCGCGTGGAGCGACCGCTACGGCACTGCCGGAGGCGACGGTCGCCAGCCTGCCACGCGTCACCGCCGAGGACTCTGCCTTGTCGCGGTCGGCAGGTTCCCGGCTGACGCCGTCTGGTGGCGTGTTGACCTCGGCTGAGGACCCTGCTGTGCGCCGAGGGCGCCCTGCCGGTAACTGCGCTGACGCCGACCGGACTTGCCTGCGTGCAGGGGTGGGCTCCTTCTGGCAGGAGGAGCCCACTTCGGGGGGTGCGTGAGGGTTATTCCGTGCGCAGGCCCCTCCGGGCGCATCATCCGCAGCAGTGGCACGCTGAGCAGCGTGACCGCGCCGACCACGGCCGCGCCCACGCCGGTCACCGTTCGCCGCCTGACGTCGCCGCTCGCGGCGCTGCCAGTCGGCGGCGTCACCCCGCACGCCGGCACCGTGCCCACCCCGACCGCTCCTCGCCGAATTCGCCCCTGTAGCGCCCCGCTTCACGCCAGGTCGTCAGGGAAGGCGGTGAGGCCGACGGGAGCGCAGGCTGTCGCTGGGGGCGGCGCCCGGTGATGTCCCCGCCGGGGTCGTCGGGCAGAGCGATGCGGGCGGTGATGCGTTTGCCGACCGGCTCCCGCTGGGCCTCGACGCCCTGCGCGACGGCCATGACGATTTCCAGGCCGTGCTGCCCGACTCTGTCGCAGTTCCATCAGCACGGGGCCGGGGGCGTACTTGAGGGCGTTGGTGACCAGCTCGCTGACCACCAGTTGGGTCAGGTCCATTGCGTGAGCGGACACCGGCAGGTTGTACTCCGCCTGGACACGGGTGAGGAAGTCCACCGCCCGGTCGCGTGCCTCAGCGATCACGTGCCCGTCACCGTCCAGGGCGACGGTGTCCTGTATCTGAGGGGCGTCCGGCATCACGCTGGGGGCTGGAACATTGGTGTTCACCACAGAGCTGATCGTCAGCGAGCTGGTCACCGACATCATCCGCGGCGGCGCCCCAGTGGGTCTGCGCCTGATCCGGGATCAACGTCTGATCTGCGAGGTCTCCGCTCCCAGTCAGACGCAGCCTCATCTGCGACGGGCCCGGTGGACGGACGAAGGCGGCCGCGGTCTGCTGTCGGAGTAGTACTCGAAGGCGTCCCGTCGGCATGCGCGGGAGTGCGAACGGTTCATCCAGCACTCCGAGAGCCTGATCACCCGGGCCGCCATCACCCTCATGGCCAGGCGCCTTACCCATCTGAAGAGGTGGGCTCGCTCATTCGGGCCCGGGAACGGCAGCCGCTGCGGCGTGGTCATCCCACAGTCTCGCAGCTGCGTTTCCTGGGCGGCGGCTTTTCCCCCGGCCGTCGCGCAGCGCGCCGTCGGCAACTCTTCCTGAGACGTTGATATCTGTTCCCGAGGGATCAGATTTTGAGGGGCCGTGTAGCAGGAGTTTTTGTCGCGAAGAGCAGAGTGGAATTATCTAACGCACACGGGCCGTTCCGGCGTGCTACTGTATATCTCAGTTGCAGTTGTGGTTCCCGAAACTTCAAGTGCCCTCACCAGCTTCTGCCGGTCGGGAGCACTTTTGTATTTCCGGTCATTTCCGGGCGGGGTGATCATCGCGACGACACGGCGTCCGCACAGTGCGGATGCCGATGTACTGCCCCAAAGGAGATATGACATGGCTGCTGGTACCGTGAAGTGGTTCAACGCGGAAAAGGGCTTCGGCTTCATCGAGCAGGATGGTGGCGGCGCCGACGTGTTCGCTCACTACTCGAACATTGCCGCGCAGGGCTTCCGTGAGCTGCTCGAGGGTCAGAAGGTGAACTTCGACATCGCGCAGGGCCAGAAGGGCCCGACGGCCGAGAACATCGTTCCGGCCTGACGCTCACGCGCAATCCGTAGCTGGGGCCCGCATCCTTCGGGGTGCGGGCCCCAGCTGCATGTGTATCCCGCAGCGGCTTTCACCGCGGGACGACCCGGAGGAATCCGCAGTACCACTACAAGCGGCTCCTCCCTCAGGACGCAGACGCATCCTGAAGCGCTGCACGCAGCCGGCGCCCGGATCGCAAGGTCCCCATCGCGTCACCTCTTTCAGTACCTGTGCCCACGGATTTCTCCGCCGGCCAGATCTGCATTCTTTTGCCACCGGTCCATACTTGTAATTCTCCATGCCGTTCATCGCCGCGGGAATTCCTTGATATGTGCCACATCGAGGAAGGTTCCGCATGAACCGCACGTACACGAACGACCGCCCCGCCCGCTCCAGCGGCGGCCGCGCCGACGCCGGAATGGGCGGCAGCGGCTACGGCTCGCAGGCACCGCGTCGTACCGGAGCCCCCGTCCGCTCCGGCGGTTACGGCCGTCGGCCCGCCGCCGTGCAAGGTGAGTTCGCGCTGCCGAAGACGATCACCCCCGCACTGCCCGCTGTTGAGGGCTTCGCCGATCTCGACATGCCCGAGCAGCTGCTGGCCGAACTCGGCAGGCAGGGTGTGACCGCACCGTTCCCGATCCAGGGAGCGACGCTGCCGAACTCCCTGGCGGGCCGTGACGTACTGGGCCGCGGACGCACCGGTTCCGGCAAGACCCTGGCCTTCGGCCTCGCCCTGCTCGCCCGCACCGCTGGACAGCGTGCCGAGCCCCGCCAGCCGCTGGGGCTGATCCTCGTGCCCACGCGTGAGCTGGCACAGCAGGTGACTGATGCGCTGACCCCGTACGCCCGCTCCGTGCGGCTGCGGCTGGCCACAGTAGTGGGAGGGGTGTCGATCGGCAGGCAGGCCGGTGCACTGCGCGGCGGGGCCGAGGTCGTCGTCGCGACGCCGGGACGGCTCAAGGACCTCATCGACCGTGGCGACTGCCGGCTGAACCACGTGGGCATCACCGTGCTGGACGAGGCTGACCAGATGGCCGACATGGGCTTCATGCCCCAGGTCACCGCGCTGCTCGACCAGGTGCGTCCGGAGGGGCAGCGGATGCTGTTCTCCGCCACCCTGGACCGCAACGTCGACCTTCTGGTGCGCCGCTACCTGACTGACCCCGTCGTGCACTCCGTCGACCCGTCGGCCGGTGCGGTCACGACGATGGAGCACCACGTCCTGCACGTCCACGGCGCCGACAAGCACGCCGCCACGACCGAGATCGCCGCCCGCGACGGCCGCGTGATCATGTTCCTGGACACCAAGCACGCCGTCGACCGGCTGACCCAGGACCTGCTCAACAGCGGGGTGCGGGCTGCCGCGCTGCACGGCGGCAAGTCGCAGCCCCAGCGGACCCGCACGCTGGCGCAGTTCAAGACGGGTCACGTCACCGTGCTGGTGGCGACCAATGTCGCGGCGCGCGGCATCCACATCGACAACCTCGACCTGGTCGTCAACGTCGATCCGCCGACCGACCACAAGGACTACCTCCACCGCGGCGGCCGTACCGCCCGCGCCGGCGAGTCCGGCAGCGTCGTCACCCTGGTCACGCCGAACCAGCGCCGAGGCATGGTCCGCCTCATGGCGGACGCCGGAATCCGGCCGCAGACCACCCAGATCCGCTCGGGCGACGAGGTGCTGAGCCGGATCACCGGCGCCCAGGCCCCGTCCGGCATCCCGGTCGTCATCACCGCACCGGTGGCCGAACGCCCCAAGCGCAGCGCCTCCTCCCGAGGCCGACGCCGCCCCTCCTCGGCTACCCGGCGCACTCCCGTACGCCAGTCCGTCCTCGACGAGGTGGCCTAGAACCTTCGTGACCGTGAAGCTGACCCATCTCTACAGGAGGCACCTTTTGACGCTGGTTCAGACGCAGCCCCGCCCGGCGGACGCCGACCCGATGTACAGGACGGCGGAGGAGGTCGTGGACGCGGCCGGACCGCAGGTCTGTGACGACATGAGCGTCGAGGTGGCGCTGGCCGTCATGGCCGCCGCACGCACGGGCCGACTGGTCGTCTGCGACCAGGACGACCAGCGCATCGGCCTGGTGACCCGAACCGGCCTTACCGCCGTCCGCGACAGCGGCGCTCACACGGACCGCGTCCGCCTGCGCGACATCCTCGGCGACCACGGATCGATCACCTCCCCCGTGACCACGATGGGCGAAGCCGAGCACGCGATGAGCTCCCGACGGCTCGTGCCCTGCGAGTCGTAGACGAGCAAGGCAGCGCCCCGGGCATCCTCGCCCTCTCCCGCTGAAACGCCTCGCCCCTCGTCGGACCGTTCTTCCCTTCTCCCTGTGAGGCCACATGCGCTGCGTCATCGCCCGCTTCCCCTTCGAGCTCACCAAGGGCGGAGTGCTGGAATCGATGAAGGGCATCAAGCCCGAACCGGTCACCGGAGAATCGGTGATCATCGGCCGCCGCCACTACCCCGTCAAGCAAGTCGGCCAAGTCATCACCCGCCAGGACCGCCGTGACTTCAGCGCCGCCGAAGTCCTCCGGGCCATGACTCAGCTCGGCTTCACCTGCCGCGCCCTCCCCAAGGCCGCGCCGCTGGGCATCCCCGGCTCGCTGCAGCACGCCTCCGCGATGCTCGGCACCCCCGTGACGGTCTGACCGGGTAAACAGGCACAAGCCGACATCTGACCACCAGTGTGGGCCCGACCGGTACGCCGGTC
>NZ_JBEOXI010000133.1:0-22689 GCF_040296465.1 Streptomyces sp. NPDC002130 | reverse complement strand
CGCGCATGGAACAGTCCCTTCGCCGCAGGTACCTGACGAAGGGTCAGTGTGACGTGCGCCTCACTCGTCGTCGAGGCCCCGGGAGGCGATGACCTGGGCGCCGCCCTGCGGCAGCTCCGGCATGGTGCCGATCAGCCCGGTCGCGGCGGCCTGGGAGGCGCCGATGGTGGGGCTGCCGGTGCCGATGAGGCCGATGCCGGCGTACTGCTCCAGCTTGGCGCGCGAGTCGGCGATGTCGAGGTTGCGCATGGTGAGCTGGCCGATCCGGTCCACCGGACCGAACGCGGAGTCCTCGGTGCGCTCCATGGACAGCTTGTCCGGGTGGTAGCTGAACGCCGGGCCCGTGGTGTCGAGGATCGAGTAGTCCTCACCGCGCCGCAGCCGCAGCGTCACCTCGCCGGTGACGGCGGCGCCGACCCAGCGCTGGAGCGACTCGCGGATCATCAGCGCCTGCGGGTCCAGCCAGCGGCCCTCGTACATCAGCCGGCCGAGGCGCCGGCCCTCGGTGTGGTACTGGGCGAGGGTGTCCTCGTTGTGGATCGCGTTGACGAGGCGCTCGTAGGCGGCGTGCAGCAGCGCCATGCCCGGGGCCTCGTAGATGCCGCGGCTCTTGGCCTCGATGATCCGGTTCTCGATCTGGTCCGACATGCCGAGGCCGTGCCGGCCGCCGATGGCGTTGGCCTCCATCACCAGGTCGACGGGGGAGGCGAACTCCTTGCCGTTGATCGACACCGGGCGGCCCTCGGCGAAGCCGATCGTCACGTCCTCGGCGGCGATCTCGACCGACGGGTCCCAGAACCGGACGCCCATGATCGGCTCGACCGTCTCGACGCCGGTGTCCAGGTGCTCCAGCGTCTTGGCCTCGTGGGTGGCGCCCCAGATGTTGGCGTCCGTGGAGTACGCCTTCTCCGTGCTGTCGCGGTAGGGCAGGCCGTGGGCCAGCAGCCACTCCGACATTTCCTTGCGGCCGCCGAGCTCGGTCACGAAAGCCGCGTCCAGCCAGGGCTTGTAGATCCGCAGGTGCGGGTTGGCGAGCAGGCCGTAGCGGTAGAACCGCTCGATGTCGTTGCCCTTGAACGTCGAGCCGTCGCCCCAGATCTGGACGTCGTCCTCGAGCATCGCCCGCACCAACAGCGTGCCGGTGACGGCGCGGCCGAGCGGGGTGGTGTTGAAGTACGCCCGCCCGCCCGAGCGGATGTGGAACGCGCCGCAGGTCAGCGCGGCCAGGCCCTCCTCGACCAGCGCGGCACGGCAGTCGACCAGGCGCGCGATCTCGGCACCGTAGGTCTTGGCACGGCCGGGCACCGAGGCGATGTCGGGCTCGTCGTACTGGCCGATGTCGGCGGTGTAGGTGCACGGGACGGCGCCCTTGTCGCGCATCCACGCGACCGCGACGGAGGTGTCGAGACCGCCCGAGAAGGCGATGCCGACGCGTTCGCCGGCGGGCAGGGAGGTGAGGACCTTGGACATAGAAAGAGTATGTATCACTTTGCATAGTCATGCAAGCCGGGTATGCGAATTCCCCGTTCCGGTTGTCTGCCGGTTGTCTTCCGGCCGTACTCCGGTGCTTCCGACGGACTGCCGGTTCAGGAACCCGCTGCTTCGGAGCCGCCGCCCAGCGCCCCGAGGATCCGCTCGGCGGCCAGCGTCGGGGTGAGCTCGCCCTCCCGGACCCGCTGCTCCAGCACCGGCGCCAGCGCCCGTACCGCCGGGTCGGCCTGGAGGCGGCCGAGGAGTTCGTCGCGGACCATGGTCCAGGTCCAGTCGACCTGCTGGTCGCGGCGCTTGGCGGTGAGGCGGCCCGTCGAGTCCAGCAGGGTGCGGTGCTGTTCGAGGCGCTCCCACACCGTGTCCAGGCCGGTCGACTCGCGGGCGCTGCAGTGCAGCACCGGCGGGGTCCAGAACGCGTCCTTGCCGTGCATCAGCCGCAGTGCGCCCGCCAGTTCGCGTGCGGCGGCCCGGGCGTCGCGCTCGTGCGGCCCGTCCGCCTTGTTGACGGCGATCACGTCGGCCAGCTCCAGCACGCCCTTCTTGATGCCCTGGAGCTGGTCGCCCGTGCGGGCGAGGGTGAGCAGCAGGAAGGTGTCGACCATGTTCGCGACGGCGGTCTCGGACTGGCCGACGCCGACCGTCTCCACCAGGACCACGTCGTAGCCGGCCGCCTCCATCACCACGATCGACTCGCGGGTGGCCTTGGCGACCCCGCCCAGCGTGCCCGCCGTGGGGGAGGGGCGCACGAACGCCGCCGGGTCCACGGCCAGGCGCTCCATCCGGGTCTTGTCACCCAGGATGGAACCGCCCGTACGGCTGGAGGACGGATCGACGGCCAGCACCGCGACCCGGTGCCCGAGCGAGGTCAGCAGCGTGCCGAACGCGTCGATGAACGTCGACTTGCCCACGCCCGGCACCCCGCTGACGCCGATCCGCCGGGCCCGGCCGCTGTGCGGCAGCAGCGCGGTCAGCAACTCCTGGGCCAGCGCCCGGTGTTGCGGCCGCGTCGACTCGACGAGCGTGATGGCACGGGCGATGATCGCCCGCTTCCCGTCGAGCACGCCCTTCACATACGCGTCGACATCGATCACAGCTCGTGCCCGAGACCGTCCGACAGCCGCTTCACCAGGTCGTACGCCGCGTCCGGGATCACCGTCCCGGGCGGGAAGACGGCCGCGGCGCCCATCTCCAGCAGCGTGGGCACGTCCTGCGGCGGGATCACGCCGCCGACCACGACCATGATGTCCTCGCGGCCCTCCTCGGCCAGCGCCTCGCGCAGCGCCGGGACGAGGGTGAGGTGACCGGCGGCCAGCGAGGAGACGCCGACGATGTGCACGTCCGCCTCCACGGCCTGCCGGGCCACCTCTGCGGGCGTCTGGAACAGCGGGCCGACGTCCACGTCGAAGCCGAGGTCGGCGAAGGCGGTGGCGATCACCTTCTGGCCGCGGTCGTGGCCGTCCTGGCCCATCTTGGCGACCAGGATGCGCGGACGGCGGCCCTCGGCCTCCTCGAAGGCGGACACCAGGGTGCGGGTGCGGTCCACGCTCGGGGACTCTCCGGTTTCGTTGCGGTACACGCCGGAGATCGTACGGATCTGCCCCGCGTGCCGGCCGTACACCTTCTCCAGGGCGTCGGAGATCTCCCCGACGGTCGCCTTCGCGCGGGCCGCGTGCACGGCCAGCTCCAGCAGGTTGCCCTCGCCGCCGGCGGCCCGGGTCAGCGCCTCCAGCGCGTCCTGGCAGGCCCGCTCGTCCCGTTCCGCGCGCAGCCGCCGCAGCTTCTCGATCTGCTGCGCCCGCACGGAGGAGTTGTCGACCTTCAGGACGTCGATCTGCTCGTCGGACTCCACCCGGTACTTGTTGACGCCGATGACCGGCTGACGGCCCGAGTCGATCCGGGCCTGCGTGCGTGCCGCGGCCTCCTCGATGCGCAGCTTCGGAATGCCCGCGTCGATGGCCTTGGCCATGCCGCCCGCGGCCTCGACCTCCTCGATGTGCTGCCAGGCCCGCCGGGCCAGGTCGTACGTCAGCTTCTCCACGTACGCGCTGCCGCCCCACGGGTCGATCACGCGGGTGGTGCCGGACTCCTGCTGGAGCAGCAGCTGCGTGTTGCGGGCGATGCGCGCCGAGAAGTCGGTGGGCAGCGCGAGCGCCTCGTCGAGGGCGTTGGTGTGCAGCGACTGCGTGTGCCCCTGGGTCGCCGCCATCGCCTCGACGCAGGTGCGCGTCACGTTGTTGAAGACGTCCTGCGCGGTCAGCGACCAGCCCGAGGTCTGCGAATGGGTGCGCAGGGACAGCGACTTGGCGTTCTGCGGGTCGAACTGCTTCACCAGCTTCGCCCACAGCAGGCGCGCCGCCCGCAGCTTGGCGACCTCCATGAAGAAGTTCATGCCGATCGCCCAGAAGAACGACAGCCGCGGCGCGAACGCGTCCACGTCCAGCCCGGCCTCACGGCCGGCCCGGATGTACTCCACGCCGTCCGCGAGCGTGTACGCCAGCTCCAGATCGGCCGTCGCACCCGCCTCCTGGATGTGGTACCCGGAGATGGAGATGGAGTTGTAGCGCGGCATCCGCTGCGAGGTGTAGGCGAAGATGTCGGAGATGATCCGCATCGACGGCTTCGGCGGATAGATGTAGGTGTTACGGACCATGAACTCCTTCAGAATGTCGTTCTGAATGGTCCCGGCCAGTTTCTCGGGCGGTACGCCCTGTTCCTCCGCCGCCACGATGTACAGCGCCAGCACCGGCAGCACGGCGCCGTTCATCGTCATCGACACGGTCATCCTGTCCAGCGGGATCCCGTCGAACAGCTGCCGCATGTCGTAGATCGAGTCGATCGCCACGCCCGCCATGCCGACGTCACCGGTCACCCGCGGGTGGTCGCTGTCGTAACCCCGGTGCGTGGGCAGGTCGAAGGCGACCGACAGACCCTTCTGGCCGGCCGCGAGGTTGCGCCGGTAGAAGGCGTTGGACTCCTCGGCCGTCGAGAAACCGGCGTACTGGCGGATCGTCCAGGGCTGGTTGACGTACATCGTCGGGTACGGGCCGCGCAGGTACGGCGCCGTACCCGGCCGCGTGTCGAGGAAGTCCAGGCCCTCCAGGTCACGGCCGGTGTAGAGCGGCTTGACGGCGATGCCCTCCGGGGTCTCCCAGAGCAGGTCGTCCCCGCCGGAGGCGTTATTGACCGCCGTACGCCACTCGTCGGCGCCGCCGTCGGGGGCCGGAGTGCCCAGCTCGATCCCGGAGAAGTCGGGGATTCCCATCAGGACACAACTCCCATGCGGTCGAGGGTGGCGGACAGCACGGCGACGGCGTCGCAGCCCGCGAACACATACGCGTCGACCCCCGGGTACTCCCCGGGGCGGCCCGCGAGGAACACATGCCGTGCACCGGCGGCCTTCAGGGACCGTACGGTCGCCTCGGCCTGCTCCGCGTACAGCGCGTCGCTGGAGCACAGCACGGCCTCCGTGGCACCGCTCTCCTCGAAGGTGCCCTCCGTGACCGGCTCGATGCCGCCGGCCTGGAAGAGGTTCGAGGCGAAGGTGAGGCGCGCGGTGTGGGCGGCGGCCGGGCCCAGCGCGGCGAGGAAGATCCGCGGCCGGGACCCGGTCGCGGCGAGATGGGCGTCGGAGCGGGCGCGCAGCGCCTCGAAGGCCTCGTCACGGCGGACACGCGGCAGCCCGCCGCCGGAGCGCGGCTCGGGAGCGTCCGGGCGGACGACCGGCTTCTCCGCGAGGAACGGGAACTCGCTGACGCCGGTGATGGGTTCGCGCCGCTTGGCCAGCCGGCCGGTGCGCGCCTGCCAGGTCTCGGCGAGATCCCGCTCCAGGTCTCCCGACCGCAGGGCGGCCGCCAGACCGCCGAGCCGCTCGATCCGCCGGAAGAACTCCCACCCTGCCTGGGCGAGCTCGTCGGTGAGCCGCTCCACGTACCAGGAGCCGCCCGCCGGGTCGATCACCCGGGCCAGGTGCGACTCCTCGATGAGGATGGTCGAGGTGTTGCGGGCGATCCGGCGCGCGAACGCGTCCGGCAGGCCGAGGGCGTGGTCGAAGGGCAGCACGGTGACCGCGTCGGCCCCGCCCGCGCCGGCGGCCAGCGTGGCGATCGTGGCGCGCAGCATGTTCACCCACGGGTCGCGGCGCGTCATCATCACCGGCGACGTCACCACGTGCTGGAGCTGCGCCCCCGCGCGCGGCGCCCCGCAGGCCTCGGCCACCCGGGCCCACAGCCGGCGCGCGGCCCGCAGCTTGGCGATCGTCAGGAACTGGTCCGCGGTCGCCGCGTACCGGAACTCCAGCTGGGCACAGGCCTGTTCGACGTCCAGCCCGGCCCCGGTCAGCTCCCGCAGATACGCAACCCCGGTGGCCAGCGAGCAGCCCAGCTCCTGGGCGGCCGAACCACCGGCCTCGTGATACGGCAGCGCGTCCACGGTCAGCGCCCGCAGCCCCGGGTACTCCCCGGCGCACAGCCGCGCGAGCTCCCCCGCCGGCGCGGACTCGCACTGCTGCCCGGTACGGGCCTCGTGTCCGAGCGGATCCGCACCCAGGTTGCCGCGCGCGGCGTCCCGGGCGACTCCCCGCTCCTCGTACACCCGCAGCAACTCCCGCGCGGCGGACTCGGTGTCGCGTCCCGCGTCCAGGACGACGGGCGCCAGGTCGAGGTACACGCCGTCGAGGACCCGGCCGAGGTCCGGCACGGCGATGCCGCCTTCTCCGACCGTCAGCCAGAGGGACGTGACGCCGTTCTCCAGGTCCCCGAGCACCGCGTCACGGTCGGCCGCACAGTGCCGTTGCCGTACGTCCCAGCCGCCGACCGTGTTCCCCTCGGCGCGGCCGCCGCGCACAAAGGGAGCGAAACCGGGGAAGCCCGGCTCGGGCGCGGAGTCGTGGGCGGTGTAGAGAGGGCGGGTGCGCAACCCGTCCTCCAACGCGGTGGACAGGGCTTCCTCGGCCTCGGCCCCCTCGACGTCCTTGCCCGATTTGCGCAGCACACCCGCCACAAGGCGCTGCCACTGCTCATGGGGCACGTCAGGGAACTCGCCGGCCAGCTCAAGCCCGTCGTCAGGCAGGACCGTCATGCTCGGATGTTAGGCCACGTTAACGAAAGAGCAGCAGAGGAAGCGGCTGTGACCTTGCCCTCGCCCGGCCTGTGACCTCGCTCTCCCCGCCCGTGCGACCGCCCGTGCGACCGCCTGTGCGACGGGGAGCCGCCGCCCATGCTAACCAGCATCCGCTCCTCGGGGGGCCGATGCGTCAAGGTGCCGTCAAGGCCGTGGCCGCCGCCGTAAGGGACCCGTCAACAAGCGGTCCGATCCGGCCGCCGGGCGCTTTCCTCGAAGCGTCCGCATGTCCCCACACCTCACTCCAGGAGTCCGCGATGGCCGATCCGGCCTTCGTCATCACCGTGCTCGCGGCTTTCGCGCTGGTGGCTCTCGTCGCCAAGGGGGTGACGAAGCTGTGACCGCCGAGAACGCTGTCGGTCTGGTCGTGGCCGTCGCCCTGCTGGGCTATCTCGTCCTCGCCCTGATCTTCCCGGAGAGGTTCTGAGATGGGTCCCGTCCTCGTCGGCGTCCTCCAGCTGCTCGCCCTCGTGGCGGCGCTGGCGCTCGCGTACGTCCCCGCCGGCAGCTACATGGCCCGCGTCTACACCTCGAAGAGGCACCTGCGGGTGGAGAAGTGGATCTACCGGAGCATCGGAGCCGACCCGGACACCGAGATGACCTGGACCGCGTACCTGCGCGGCGTGCTCGCCTTCTCGGTCGTCGGCGTGCTGTTCCTCTATCTGCTCATGCGGCTCCAGGGCATCCTGCCGGGCTCGCTCGGCTTCGCGTCGGTCGATCCGGCCCAGTCGTTCAACACGGCCGTGTCGTTCGTGACCAACACCGACTGGCAGTCGTACTACGGCGAACAGACCATGGGGCACGTGGTGCAGACGGCGGGTCTCGCCGTGCAGAACTTCCTCTCCGCGGCCGTCGGCATGGCCGTCGCCGTGGCCCTGGTCCGCGGCTTCGCCGGCTCGCGCACCGGTGACCTCGGCAACTTCTGGTCCGACCTGGTCCGCGGCACCGTGCGGATCCTGGTGCCCGCCGCGGCCGTCGCCGCCGTCGTCCTGGTGGCCTGCGGTGTGATCCAGAACTTCTCCGGGATCCACGAGGTCGGTCAGTTCATGGGCGGCTCCCGGCAGTGGAACGGCGGCGCGGTCGCCTCGCAGGAGGCCATCAAGGAGCTGGGCACCAACGGCGGCGGTTACTTCAACGCCAACTCCGCCCATCCCTTCGAGAACCCGACGCCCTTCACCAACCTCTTCGAGATCTTCCTGATCCTCGTCGTCCCGTTCGCCCTGACCCGCACCTTCGGGCTGATGGTCGGCTCGGTGAGGCAGGGACACGCGATCCTCGCCACGATGGTCACCATCTGGCTGGGCTTCGTGGCCCTGATGATGTGGACGGAGTTCGCCCACCACGGCCCGGCCCTGCAAGCCGCGGGCGGGGCGATGGAGGGCAAGGAGGTCCGCTTCGGCATCGGCTCCTCGTCGATCTTCGCGGTGTCGACGACCCTCACCTCGACCGGCGCGGTCGACTCCTTCCACTCCTCCTTCACGGGCCTGGGCGGCGGCCTCACCATGCTCTCGATGATGCTGGGCGAGATCGCCCCCGGCGGCACCGGATCCGGCCTCTACGGAATGCTGATGCTGGCCGTCATCGCGGTGTTCATCTCCGGGCTCATGGTCGGCCGCACACCCGAGTACCTGGGCAAGAAGATCGGCGCGCGGGAGATGAAACTCGCCGCCTGTTACATCCTGATCACCCCGGCCCTCGTCCTGGTCTTCACCGCGGTCTCCATGGCCCTGCCGACACCGGCGCACTCGATGCTGAACCCGGGCGCGCACGGCTTCTCCGAGATCCTCTACGCCTTCACCTCCGCCGCCAACAACAACGGCTCGGCCTTCGCCGGCCTGAACGCGAACACCGACTGGTTCAACACCATGACCGGCCTTGCGATGCTGTTCGGCCGCTTCCTGCCCATGATCTTCGTCCTGGCGCTGGCCGGCTCGCTCGCCGGACAACGCCCGGTCCCGGTCACCGCCGGCACCCTGCGCACCGAGAAGCCGCTCTTCACCGGCCTGCTGGTCGGCGCCGTGCTGATCATCACCGGTCTGACGTACTTCCCGGCGCTCGCGCTGGGCCCGCTCGCCGAGGGACTGGCGTCATGACCACCCGCACCGAACCCCACGAGGACTCCATGTCCACTCCCACCCTGATACCCCACCCGGACACGCCGGCGGCGCACACGACCCCCGACGACCGTGCCGGAGCGGGCCTGTTCGACCCGCGGCAGCTCGTCACGTCGCTGCCGGAGGCGCTGCGCAAACTCGACCCGCGGGTGATGGTCAAGTCGCCCGTCATGTTCGTGGTCTGGATCGGCTCGGTCCTGACGACCGTGTTCTCCTTCGAGGACCCGGGGGACTGGTTCGGCTGGACGATCAGCGTCTGGCTGTGGCTGACCGTCGTCTTCGCCAATCTGGCCGAGGCGGTCGCCGAGGGCCGGGGCAAGGCGCAGGCCGACACCCTGCGCCGGGCCACCAAGGACAGCGTGGCCCGCAAGGCCGACGGCACGCTCGTCCCCGGCACCGAACTGCGGATCGGGGACCTGGTCGTCTGCGAGGCGGGCGACGTCATCCCCGGCGACGGGGACGTCGTGGAGGGCGTGGCCACCGTCGACGAGTCGGCCATCACCGGCGAGTCGGCTCCGGTCATCCGCGAGTCCGGCGGCGACCGTTCGGCCGTCACGGGCGGTACGAAGGTGCTGTCCGACCGGATCGTCATCCGCATCACCACCAAGCCGGGCGAGACCTTCATCGACCGGATGATCAGCCTCGTCGAAGGCGCAGCACGGCAGAAGACACCCAACGAGATCGCGCTGAACATCCTGCTCGCCTCGCTGACGATCGTCTTCCTGCTGGCCTGCGCCACCCTCCCGCCCCTGGCCGACTACGCCGGCACTCGGCTGACGATGGTCGTGCTCGTCGCCCTGCTCGTCTGCCTGATCCCCACCACGATCGGCGCCCTGCTCTCGGCGATCGGCATCGCGGGCATGGACCGGCTGGTGCAGCGCAACGTGCTGGCCATGTCCGGGCGGGCGGTCGAGGCGGCGGGCGACGTGTCGACGCTGCTGCTCGACAAGACGGGCACCATCACCTTCGGCAACCGGCGGGCCGCCGAGTTCGTGCCGGTGGGCGGGGTGACGGAGGCCGAGGTCGCCGGTGCCGCCCAGCTGTCGTCGCTGGCCGACGAGACACCCGAGGGCCGCTCCGTCGTCGTACTGGCGAAGGAGCGGTACGGGCTGCGCGAGCATGAGCCTGCCGGTGCCGAGTGGATCGCGTTCACCGCGCAGACCCGGATGTCGGGTGTCGACGTCGATGGGCGCAGGATCCGTAAGGGCGCGGCCGGTTCGGTCATCGCCTGGGTGGAGGGGCAGGGGGGCGAAGTCGCCCCGGGCACACGGGAGGTGACCGGCCGTATCTCCGAGGCCGGCGGCACCCCGCTCCTGGTCGCCGTCGAGGACGCGGACGGTGCCCGGGTCCTCGGCGTCATCCACCTCAAGGACGTCGTCAAGGACGGCATGCGGGAACGGTTCGCGCAGCTGCGCCGCATGGGCATCAAGACCGTCATGATCACCGGCGACAACCCGCTGACGGCCAGGGCCATCGCCGAGGAGGCCGGTGTCGACGACTTCCTCGCCGAGGCCACCCCCGAGGACAAGATGGCCCTCATCAGGCGCGAGCAGGCGGGCGGCAAGCTCGTCGCGATGACCGGCGACGGCACCAACGACGCCCCGGCCTTGGCCCAGGCGGACGTCGGCGTGGCCATGAACACCGGCACGTCGGCCGCCAAGGAGGCCGGCAACATGGTCGACCTCGACTCCGACCCGACCAAGCTCATCGAGATCGTCGAGATCGGCAAGCAGCTCCTCATCACCCGGGGCGCGCTGACGACGTTCTCCATCGCCAACGACGTCGCCAAGTACTTCGCGATCATCCCGGCGCTGTTCGCGACGGTCTACCCGGGGCTGGGCAAGCTCAACATCATGGGCCTGTCCTCGCCCCACTCCGCGATCCTGTCGGCCGTCGTCTTCAACGCGCTGATCATCGTCGCACTGGTGCCGCTGGCCCTGAGGGGCGTGCGCTACCGGCCGCTCAGCGCCGACCGGCTGCTCCGCCGCAACCTCACCGTCTACGGCCTCGGCGGGCTGATCGTCCCCTTCCTCGGGATCAAGCTCATCGACCTGGTCGTCTCCCTCATCCCCGGGCTGTAATTCTCCGAAAGCGTGCTGACAGCCATGAACAACTCCGTCAGGAACACCGCCCGGTTGCTCGGGGCGGGCCTGCGCGCACTCCTCGTGCTGACCCTGGTGACCGGCGTCCTCTACCCGCTCGTCGTCACCGGCATCGCCCAGGGACTCTTCCCCGCCAAGGCGAACGGCTCCGAGGTCAGGGCGGACGGCAGGGTGGTCGGCTCGTCCCTGATCGGCCAGCAGGGGTACAGCCTGGACTACTTCCAGCCACGCCCCGCCGACGGCCTGGGCGAGAACTCCCTCAACACGCAGTACAAGCTGATCCTCTCCGGTGCCACCAACCTGTCCGCCGACAACGAGAAGCTGGTCAGGTCGGTGCGGGCGGCCAAGGCCGAGGTGGTGAAGGAGAACTCGACCGCCGACCACCGGGTGGACCCGGCCGACGTCCCCGCCGACGCCGTCACCTCCTCCGGCTCCGGCCTCGACCCCGACATCTCCCCGCGCTACGCCGACCTGCAGGTCTACCGGGTCGCCGAACGCAACCACCTGACCGTCGCGCAGGTCCGACGCCTCGTCGACCGGCACACCGAGAGCCGCACCCTGGGCTTCATGGGCGAGCCCCGCGTGAACGTCCTGGAACTCAACATCGCGCTCAAGGGGCTCGTCGCGAAGAGGTGACGGCTTTCATGCTCTGCGCCGCATCGCCCGGCCGGGTCATGCGGCACAGAGCACACCCGACGGCAGGCCGCCGGCAGTGTGTGCGCTGAGCGCCGGGGTAGATGAACGACCGAGAAGGTCACTTGGCGACACGAACAACAACGAAAGAGCCCCACATGGTCATCCCGCTTATGAAGCAGGCGGAAGATGAGCCGGGCACGGACGAGCGGGCCACCCTGCGCTACGGCGTGGTCTGGGCAGAAGGCGCAGCGTGTGCCGGCGAGGCACGCCGGGCGCTGCACGCGTTCCTGTCGCACGTACCGTGTACCGGCCGCACACTGGTGCCGGCCCCGTTCGCCATCGACGCCGAACTGGTCGTCAGTGAACTGGTCACCAACGCGATCCGGCACGCACCCGGCCCCTGCGGGATGACTCTCCGGCTGTCCGGCGACGGACTGGCCATCACCGTGTGGGACACCTCCGCCGAGCAGCCGGTGGTCATGAGGCGCGACGGGCAGCGCTTCGGCGGCCACGGGATGCATGTGGTGCACACGGTCAGCAGCGAAGTGACGGTCGTGTTCCTGGACGACGGCAAGGAGATCACCGCCTGCCTGCGCCCCGTGCCGGGCGACGACCCCGACACGATAGTCGAGGCAGGCCCTGCCGCTTGACGCCGACGACGAGTCGTCCTCACGGCGGCGTTCACCACCCGGTGAACAGCAGATGGTTCAGGAGCAACGCGAGCAGCGCCTGGGCGGCGAGCCAGAGGCGAGGGCGCGTGAGGAACGCGCAGGCCGGGAGCAGCCACAGGGCGAAGGGGAGCCAGATGCGTTCCGTCTCCGCCTTGCTCATGCCGGACAGGTCGGCGACCAGGAGGGCGACCAGCGCGGCGCACACGAGGAACGCGAGGCGGACGTCGGCCGGGGGCCCGGTGCGATGCCGGACCAGTACGGCCGCTGTCCGCCGCAGCCCCGCCGCCGTGGCCAGGCCCGTGATGAGCACCGCGCAAGCCGGATTGGCCCACACCCAGTAGCCGTAAGGGCGGATGCCGCCCGCGCCTTGGCCGTAGCGCGTGACCAGCAGGCGGTAGGCCTCCAACCAGTCGAAACCGGCGAGCGTGAACACCGTGGGCACCACGGCGAGTCCGGCGAGCAGCGCCGCCACCGGCACCGGGCGCTCCCGGACCCCGCGACGGCCGAGCACCAGGGCCGCGGCCGCGATCAGCGCGACGAGGGTGAGGCCGTACGACAGGTAGCAGGTCAGGCCGAACAGCAGCCCGGACGCGCCCGCCCACCCCGGGGATCTCCGGGTGACCGCCAGCGCCGACAGTGCCACGGCCCAGGCCGCCACCGCCGCGAAGTACGCGTCGGCCGAGGTGCCCATCCACACGGCCGCCGGGGCCAGCACCAGGAAGGGGGCCGCCCGGCGGGCGAGTGCCTCGTCTGCCAGGGCGCGGACCGTGACCAGTACGGCCACACAGGCGGTCGCCCCGACGGTGATGCACCACATCCCGGCCCAGCCCCCGCCCCGCAGCCCGATCCGGTCGAGCAGCACGAAGGTGAGGGTGGCGGCGGGCGGGTGCCCGGCGACGTGGGCGGGCCAGTTGTCGGGCGAGTCGAGCAGGATGTGCCCGGTGAAGCCCCGCAGCGCTGCCGGGATGTCGTCGAAGCGGTCGACGACCTGGAGGTATTCGTGCCGGGTGGTGAGCCGGTGGGCGATGCCCCGGTGCCATCCGTCGACCAGGGCGAGGGAGAGGATCCACATCATGGCCGTGCCCCAGGCGGCCGGGAGCAGGGCACGCCAGGGGAGACGGGCCGCCAGGACGGGCCCGTACGTCACCGTGGCGACCGCCACCAGGACGGCGGCCGGGGTACCGGGGCCCAGATGCGGCCCCCAGGACGCCAGCAGCGGGGGCCAGTCGACGAACAGCGTCCGGCTGGTGTCCTCGATGTGGCGGCCGGCCAGTACGGACGCCGCCACGAGCAGCGCGGCGGCCCCGGCGGCGCAGACATCGCGGCGCAGGCCTCGGGACGGCGTGGTGGGAGGGGTGCGGATCACACCGGCACGCTAGGCCGCGCGGCCGGTCGCCGACCGCCGACCGGGCCCGACGTCAGCGTTTCGTCATGGGTCGCGCACCCTTTCGCGGGGTGTTCGCGGCCTACCGTCGGCTCATGCGAGACGATCCACGCGATCCGCGGCTCCCGACGTCCCCCGGCTTCTGGCGCAGCCCCCTGCGCGGCCCCTGGTTCACCTCGGTGCTGGGCCTGGTCCTGCTCGCCGGCATCACGGTGCTCTTCGTGACGGGACTCCTCTCGTACGCCGCCTACAACCCGAACCTGTCGCCGGTCAACGACAAGACCCCGGACAAGGGGATCCTCGGCTTCTACCTCTTCTCCTGGCCGACGAATCCGCACTGGCTGTACCGGCTGAACCAGGGCGTCCACGTCACCCTCGGCATCACCCTGATCCCCGTCCTGCTCGCCAAGTTGTGGTCCGTCGTGCCGAGGCTGTTCGCCCTGCCCCCGGCTCGCTCGCTCGCTCACGCCCTGGAGCGGATCTCGCTGCTCCTGCTGGTCGGCGGCGGCCTGTTCGAGTTCGTGACCGGTGTCCTCAACGTCCAGCTCGACTACGTCTTCCCGGGCTCGTTCTACCCCCTGCACTTCTACGGCGCCTGGGTGTTCTTCGCCGCCTTCGTGGCACACGCCCTGCTGAAGGCGCCCACCGCACTGCGCAACCTGCGGCAGCTGCGGGAGGAGAGGAACGACCTGGTGTCCCCGCGTCCCGCCGAGCTGACCGTCTCCCGGCGGGGCGCCCTGTGGTTCGTCGGGGGCGGCTCACTGCTGCTGTTCGCCACGACCGTGGGGCAGAACTTCGGGGACCCGCTGCGGCGCACCGCCCTCCTCGCCCCGCACGGCGGCGCCGAACCCGGCAGCGGCCCGAACGGCTTCCAGATCAACAAGACCGCCGCGTACGCCGGGATCGACTCGGCCGAGGCGGCCGGGGACGCGTGGCGGCTCGTCGTGACGGGACGTACCGGAACGGTCCGCCTCAGCCGGGCCCGGCTCGCGGAACTCCCCTTGTACAGCGCGGCGTTGCCCATCGCCTGCGTGGAGGGCTGGTCCACGCCGGACCAGTGGTGGCGCGGGGTGCGGCTGCGCGACCTCGCGGCCCTCGTCGGGCACGAGGACGACCCGCCGGACGTGTTCGTCGAGTCCCTCCAGCGGCACGGCGCCTTCCGCAAGGCCGCCCTGAGCGCGGGCCAGGTGGCCGACCCGCGCTCCCTGCTCGCCCTGTACGTCAACGGCGAGGAGCTGTCCCCCGACCACGGCTACCCGGCGCGGATCATCGTGCCCGCCGCGCCCGGCGTGCTGAACACCAAATGGGTGGCCCGCATGACGTTCGGAGACCTGTGATGCGTGCACCGCGGCTCCCGCTCGGCAGCCCCCCGCACCTCCTGCTGCTGTCCTGTTCGTTCGCCCTCGCGGCCTACGCGGGGGTGCGCCTGCTCGCCGGCGACTGGTTCGGCGTGGCGCTGTGGGTCGTGGGCGCGGCGCTGCTGCACGACCTCGTGCTGCTGCCGCTGTACTCGGCGGCGGACCGGGCGGTGCTACGGGGGCTCGGCTGGGCCCGCCGCCGGGAGTGGGCGATGTACGTACGCGTACCGGCCGCCCTCTCCGGGCTGCTGCTCCTCGTGTGGTTCCCGCTGATCAGCTCCATGGTGGAGGCGCGCTACCGGTCCGCCACCGGCCTGCCGCCGGAGGTGTTCCTCCGGCGCTGGCTGCTGATCACCGCCGTTCTCTTCGGTGGCTCGGCGCTGCTGCTGGTGGCACGGCTGCTGCGACTGCGCAGGGCGGCGAAACGCCGCCCGCCCGCCGTCCACTGACCGGCTCGCTCCCAGTCCCGCGCATGCCGGAGCAGCGCACGGGTGCCGAGCCGCGCCCAGGGGAAGGGGTCTCCCGCGAGGGTCAGGGCATCGGTGATGTGGACGCGCACGCGTTCGTCGACGTCCGCCGGGGCGGTCTCGGCGATCAGCAGGCCACCGGGGCGCAGGAGCTCCGCGACCCGCTGCAGCAGGGCACACGGGTCGCCGCCGATGCCGATGTTGCCGTCCATGAGCAGCACGGTGTCCCAGCGGCCCTCACCGGGCAGGGGCGCGAAGACGGAGCGCCGCAGCGCCCGGCCCCCGAGCCGGACGCTGTGCTCCACCGCGGCCCCGCTGACGTCGATCCCGAGGGCGGTCCGGCCCTGGGCAGCCAGTTCCGCCACGAGCCGTCCGGGCCCGCACCCCACATCCAGTACGGCCCCCTCGCACCGGTCCAGCACGTCCCGGTCGACCGAGTCGGCCCGGGCGCACCAGCGTTCCACCTCCAGCGGCAGCAGCCAGCCGTCCGGGCGCCGCAGGAACAGGGGGCCGCGGCCGGCCCGCAGGGCGGCGTCGTAGGGACCGGCATCGGCCCAGGCCAGGGCGGTGGCGGGTGGGGCGCTCATCGAGGACCGGCCGTCGGTGAGGCCGGTCCGGCGGCGGGCGTCCCGGCCACCGTGCACCGGGCGAGCCGCGCCGCGAAACGCCCCCGTGGGGCCAGCGCGGCCACGGCGTGGGCGTCGGGAGCGGTGTCGACATCGCGCAGGGGCGGCAGGTCGCGCACCCGCAGGCCCGCCGCGACCAGCCGTTCCCGCTGCACGGCACCCGTCACCGGTGTCGACATGGGCACGCCCCGCAGCAGAGCGGGGTCCGGACACGCCAGGCCCAGGGCCCAGAAGCCGCCGTCCTCGGCCGGGCCGAACCAGGCGTCGCAGTCGGTGAAGTCCACGGTCAGCAGCTCCGGGGTCACCTGCGGGGTGTCCATGCCGATGAGCAGGGCCGGGCCGGTGCAGCGCGCGAAGGCCTCCGCCAGCCGCTCGTCCAGACGGCCCGCGCACTGCGCCACGACGTCGAAACCGGGCGGCAGCCAGGGGCCGGGGGCACCGTCGAGCACGAGGACGCGCCGGGCGGCGGGCGTGTCGGCCACGGCGTGCAGGGTGTCCGCGAGGGCCGCTTCGGCCAGCGCGGCCGCCTGCTGGGGTGTGAACGGTGGCGTGAGCCGGGTCTTCACCCGCCCCGGCCGTGGCTCCTTGGCGATGACGAGGAGCGTGGTCAACGGACGGTTCCCCCTTCGTGTGCCGGGGGTTCGGCAAGCACGCGGCTCATGTCCCGCACGGCCTGCCACGTACCGCGCCACGTGCCGGTCACCTTCGAGGCGCCCGTGCGCGGCAGATACGGCACGTCGTGCTCCTCGATCCGCCATCCCGCGTCGGCCGCGCGGACCACCATCTGCAGCGGATAGCCGCTGCGCCGGTCGGTGAGGCCGAGGGCGAGCAGCGGCTCACGGCGGGCGGCGCGCAGGGGACCGAGGTCGCGCAGGCGCAGCCCGGTGCGGCGGCGCAGCATCCGCGCCAGCGCGAGATTGCCGGCCCGGGCATGCGGCGGCCACGCCCCCCGCCCCTGCGGACGCCGCCGCCCGAGCATCAGGTCGGCCCGTCCGTCGCGCACTTCGCGCACCAAGGGGACCAGGAGGGCGGGGTCGAGGGAGGCGTCACAGTCGCAGAAGCACACCACCTCGGCAGTGGCGGCCGTCAGCCCGGCGTGGCAGGCCGCGCCGAAGCCCTGTCGCGGCTCGTGCAGCACGGTCGCGCCCCGCGCACGGGCGATGTCGGCCGAGCCGTCCGTGGAACCGTTGTCGACGACGAGTGCGCGCCAGCCCGGCGGAATCCGTTCGAGCACCCAGGGAAGGGCCTCGGCCTCGTTCAGGCAGGGCAGCACCACGTCGACGTCCGAAGGTGTCGTCGTCACGGTTTCACCCTACGAACGCGAATCGGGCATACCGGACCACCGGTCCTTACGAAACGCGGACGTCGGCGGCCAGAGCCGTTCCCCAACCCCCGTCGGCGGCGGCGCGGTGCCAGGCTGGAGGCATGCAACAGCCGTACGAGCCCCTCAGGACCGAGGACGGGTGCCCCAGGATTCTGGTGGTGGACGACGATCCGACCGTCGCCGAGGTCGTCGCCGGGTACCTGGACCGCGCCGGTTACGCCGTCGACCGGGCCGACGACGGCCCGACCGCCCTTACCCGCGCCGCCGAGCACCGGCCCGACCTGGTCGTGCTCGACCTGATGCTGCCCGGCATGGACGGCCTGGAGGTGTGTCGGCGGATCCGCGGCCGTGGGCCCGTGCCCGTCATCATGCTCACCGCCCGCGGCGACGAGGACGACCGCATCCTGGGCCTTGAGGTCGGCGCCGACGACTACGTCACCAAACCCTTCAGCCCTCGCGAACTCGTCCTGCGCGTCGAGTCGGTGCTGCGCCGCAGCCGCCCCGCCGCCACGGGGGGCCGGCTGGGAGCGGCCGGCCTGACCGTGGAGCCGGCGGCCCGCAGAGCCACCAAGAACGGCACCGAACTCGCCCTCACGCTCCGCGAGTTCGACCTGCTTGCCTTCTTTCTGCGGCACCCGGGGCGGGCGTTCGGCCGCGAGGACCTGATGCGCGAGGTCTGGGGGTGGGACTTCGGCGACCTGTCGACCGTCACGGTCCACGTCCGCCGCCTGCGCGGCAAGGTCGAGGACGACCCGGCCCGGCCCCGCCTGATCCAGACCGTCTGGGGAGTGGGCTACCGGTTCGAACCCGGTGAACCCGGTGGCGGAGGAGAGGCCCGACCGTGAGTGACACCCTCCTGATCGCCCTGTACGCCTTCGCCGGTGCCGCCGCGACGGGGCTGGCCGGAGCGGGCGTACTGCGCCTGATCCGCCGCCGTTCGCTGACCGTCTCCCTCGCCGTGGTGGCGGCCGTCGGTGTCGTCGCGATGCTCGCCGGCACGCTCGCCGTCGCCTGGGCGATGTTCCTGTCGGCGCACGACCTGACCGTCGTCACCACGGTCGTCGCCATGGCGGCCGTCGTCTCGCTGGCCACCGCCCTGCTGCTGGGCCGGTGGGTCGTCGCCCGCAGCCGGGAACTCGCCGTGGCGGCGCGCTCCTTCGGGGACGGCGGGGACTTCGCCGCACCCGACGGGCCTGCCACCGCCGAACTCGACGCGCTGAGCCGAGAGCTGGCGGCCACCAGCGCCAGGCTGGCCGAGTCCCGGGAGCGGGAACGCGCCCTGGAGGCGTCCCGTCGTGAACTCGTCGCCTGGATCTCGCACGACCTGCGCACGCCGCTGGCCGGTCTGCGTGCCATGTCGGAGGCTCTGGAGGACGGCGTCGCCGCCGACCCGAACCGCTATCTCCGGCAGATGCGCACCGAGGTCGAACGCCTCAACGACATGGTCGGCGACCTCTTCGAGCTCTCCCGCATCCACGCCGGGACCCTGGCGCTGACGCCCACCCGGATCTCCCTGTACGACCTCGTAGGCGACGCCCTCGCCGGCGTGGACCCCCTCGCCCGCGAGTACGGGGTGCGGTTGGTGGGCGGCCGTATCGAGCCGGTGCCGGTGGAGGTGGACGGCAAGGAGATGAGCCGCGTGCTGGGCAACCTGCTGGTCAACGCGATCCGCCGGACTCCGGCCGACGGCACGGTCGCCATCGCCGCCGAGCGTTCGCCCGAGGGCGTCGTCCTGTCCGTGACGGACGCCTGCGGCGGCATCCCCGAGGAGGACCTGCCGCGCGTCTTCGACACCGGCTGGCGCGGCACACACGCCCGGACGCCCCCGGCGGGCGCGGGCCTGGGCCTCGCCATCGTCCGCGGCATCGTGGAGGCCCACCATGGCCGGACCGGCGTACGCAACATCCCCGGCGGGTGCCGCTTCGAGGTGGTACTCCCGGCGGCCGCGTCCTGAGCGTGGCCGGAGCAGCCGGGGTCTGTCTCTCGCGCGTCGCTGCGGCGGTCGTGTCCTGAGCGCGGTCTGTTCTTCGGGCGGTCCTTGCGCCGGGCCTGGAGGTAGAGGTCGGTGTCCCGCTCGGCCACGGTCACCTCGTGCCCCGCGCGTCTCTGGCCGGCGGTCGCGTCCTGATGGCGGCCGTGCCATCAGGTCTCCCGTTCACACGTCCCCGCCCGCGGCCGCGCGCTGAACCCTGCACCAGCCGCCCGGGCCTACCCCTCGCGCATCCCTGCCCGCGCGAACTCCCTCATGCCCTCCTCGAAGCCGACCTCGGGCTGCCATCCCAGCTCCGCCCGCAGCCGGGACGAGTCCGCGGTGATGTGCCGTACGTCCCCGAGCCGGTACTCACCCGTGACGACCGGCACGGGCCCGCCGTACGCGGTGGCCAGGGACCGGGCCATCTCGCCCACGGTGTGCGGGTCGCCGCTGCCGGTGTTGTAGGCGGTGAGCAGGCCGGGGGCCGCCGCCTCCGCCTCCAGCGCCACGGCGTTCGCCGTCGCCACGTCCCGCACGTGCACGAAGTCCCTGCGCTGCCGCCCGTCCTCGAACACCCGCGGCGCCTCACCCCTCGCGAGCGCCGAGCGGAAGAAGGAGGCGACACCGGCGTAGGGGGTGTCCCGGGGCATGCCCGGCCCGTACACGTTGTGGTAGCGCAGCGACACCGCCGACCCGCCGGTGCAGCGGGCCCAGGCGGCGGCCAGATGCTCCTGGGCGAGTTTGGTCGTCGCGTACACGTTCCGCGGATCGGCCGGGGCGTCCTCGCGGACCAGGCCGGGAGAGAGGTCCTGCCCGCACTCCGCGCACGCGGGCTCGAACCGGCCCGCGTCGAGAGCGCCGACGGCCCGCGGCCCGGGCCTGACCACCCCGTGCCGCGCACACACGTACCGTCCCTCCCCGTAGACGACCATCGACCCGGCGAGCACGAGGGCGCGTACTCCCGCCTCCGCCATGGCCGCGAGCAGCACGGCGGTCCCCAGGTCGTTGTGCGAGACGTAGTCCGCCGCCTCGGCCACCCCGTCGCCGAGCCCGACCTTCGCGGCCTGGTGGCACACGGCGTCCACACCGGCCAGAGCACGGCCCACCGCTGCGGGGGCCCGCACGTCGGCCGAGGGATCCTCCCGCACGTCGAACACGATCGCCTCGTGCCCCCGCTCCCGCAGGGCGGCGACCACATGGGACCCGATGAACCCGGCACCGCCGGTGACCAGTACGCGCATACGGGCACGCTAGGCGCTCACCGGCGCCGCCCCCCGGGAGCACGGCCGTACGTCATGACTCCGTAAGACGTGCGTGGGTGCGCCGAACCGCAACAGAACGGACCTGGTGCGAGACCCTGCCCCCATGACAGCACCCTCCGCATCCGACGCGGCCCACCGCTTCGACGACCTGGCCGCCCTCTACGTCAACTGCACCCTCAAACCCTCCCCGCAGCGCAGCCACACCCAGGGCCTGATCGACAAGAGCCGGTCGATCATGGACGCCGCGGGGGTGACCACGGAGCTGATCCGCGCCGTCGACCACGACATCGCCCCCGGCGTCCACCCGGACATGACCGAGCACGGCTTCGCCTCGGACGTCTGGCCGGCGCTGTACGAGAAGGTGATGGCGGCGGACATCCTGGTCCTGGCCGGGCCGATCTGGCTGGGCGACAACAGCTCCGTCACCAAGCAGGTCATCGAGCGCCTCTACGCCTGCTCCTCGCTGCTCAACTCCGAAGGGCAGTACGCCTACTACGGCCGTGTCGGCGGCTGCCTCATCACCGGCAACGAGGACGGCATCAAGCACTGCGCGATGAACGTCCTCTACAGCCTCCAGCACCTCGGCTACACGATCCCGCCCCAGGCGGACGCCGGCTGGATCGGCGCGGCCGGCCCCGGACCGTCGTACCTGGACCCGGACTCGGGCGGCCCGGAGAACGACTTCACCAACCGCAACACCAGTTTCATGACCTGGAACCTGATGCACATCGCGGCCCTGCTGAAGCGGGCAGGAGGGGTCCCCGCTCACGGCAACCAGCGCGCACAGTGGGACGCCGGCTGCCGCCCGGGCGCGGACAACCCCGAGCACCGCTGACCTTCGGGGCCGGCCCGGATGCGCCAGTTCTTACGCGACGGTGACGCGCCATCGAAACCGGAGGTCACCTTCCGTCCCAGAGGCCACGGTGGTCACACCTGACACCGGAACGGAAAGGTCACCATGAACCAGGGACACAGGCGCAACCGCACACGGCGCAACGCGATCGTCCTGGCCGCCGGGCTGGCCGCGGGCGCTATCGGACTCACGTTGGTCAATGTGCAGGCCAACGCGACCGACGCCCCGCGTGCCAGCACCTACGCGGCTTCAAAACCCTCAGCGCCTGTCGGCAACGGCCCCGTGCCCGAGGACTTCGTGGACATCACCAAGATCGCCCGCAACGTGCCCGCCCCGCCCCGCGGCAACCGCAACGCCTCCAAGGGCGCCTTCAAGACCCGCTGCGGTGTCAACGCGGAGGGCCGCCACAACTCCGACAACGTGATCGTCGCCCCGGGGGTGGGCAACGGGGCCCACCACACCCACGACTACGTCGGCGCCATCGGCGTCGACGCCTTCACCACCGACGAGAGCCTCGCCGCGGCCGGCACCACCTGCACCAACGGCGACCGGTCGACCTACTACTGGCCTGTGCTGCGTGACCGCCGCGGAGTCGAGAAGGCGGACGCGGGCTCACCCGGCGGTGGAGCCGAGGGCAACGTCGGCAGGATCCTCACTCCCACGTCCGCGAGCCTCACCTTCGTCGGCAGCCCCACCACCAAGGTGGTCGCCATGCCGCGCTTCCTGCGCATCATCACCGGTGACGCGAAGGCCAACGCCAACGGCGGAGCCAACGCCAACGCCGCCTGGTCCTGCACCGGCTTCGAGGACCGTGTCCAGCTCAAGGACAAGTACCCGATCTGTCCGGCGGGCAGCAAGGTGGTCCGCACCGAGCGGTTCCAGAGCTGCTGGGACGGCCGGAACACCGACAGCGCCGACCACCGCGGCCACGTCGCCTTCGCCGACGCCCGGGGGAGGTGTCCGGCCGGCTTCAAGGCGATCCCGCAGCTTGTACAGCGCCTCACCTACAGCGGCCTGGCCGGCAGTACCGCCTTCGCCGTGGACAGCTTCCCCGAATCGCTGCACAAGCCCGTCACCGATCATGGTGACTTCATCAACGCGATGCCCCAGCGACTGATGAAGCGCGCCGTCGCCTGCATCAACTCCGGCCGTCGCTGCGGCTGAGTCCGATGCTGTCGCCGGGCCAGAGCCGCTTCTCGAACCAGTGGTGGGCGTAGGGCTCGTCGTTGAAGGCGGGGACCTCGGTGTATCCGCTGTCGCGGTAGAGACCGATGGCCGCCTCGAGGGCCTTGTTGGTGTCGAGCCGCACCC
>NZ_JBEOXI010000132.1:0-22907 GCF_040296465.1 Streptomyces sp. NPDC002130 | reverse complement strand
TACGTGCGTGCCGTTGACCAGTTGCTCCGCCACCAGCTGGGGGGCCTGGGTGACCATGGCCCGGTAGCGGGCCTGGTCGGTGACGGCGATGGGGCGGCCGTGCCGCAGCGGCGGGGTTCCGCACACGCCGATCCGGCAACCGTGCTCCTCGGCGGCCACGCCGACGGCGTGCCGCAGACGCAGGAGATGGCCTCCGACCTCCTCCAGGGTGTCACAGACCGGCGTGGCCACCTCGACCTGCGCCTGGAGCAGCTCGTACTGCACCTCCTGGTCGGTCACCAGATGACCCACGCCCGCCGCGGCGCGCACTTTGTCCGCCTGAGGTACCGGCAGGCCCGTCACCGGGTCGAGCAGCAGGTACTCCTCTTCCACGCCGATCGTCGTCATCGACCACCCTCTGTTCCGCCCGGCGGCCGGGCCGGATTCCGGCGCGCGTCAGACGCACCTCACGCAGCGAAGGTCACCTCTCAGGGGGGCACGCTCGTGGATGACCGAGTGCCGCGCTCCGGCCGGAACAAAACACGACACAGACACAGAAAACGCTGACACAGGAAAGGGGGCCTGGGCGCCGCCCGGCGCGCCTTTTCGTGTGCGAACGGCGTTGCGTCCACCGCTCGGTCGTATGGATCGTTGCGCCATTCGGCTCAGGGACACCCTATGGAAGACACGGGTGACGAACCGTACCGAATAGGTTCCTCCGGGGCGGATGACCGTCCGCCCCAATGCTGCCGATCGAGGAACTGATGGCGACACACACTGAACCGGTTTCACCCGTACCCGCGGTGGGGCACCGCGGCAGGGGGAAGGTGATCGTTTCCTGGCTGACGACCACCGACCACAAGAAGATCGGGCACCTGTACCTGATCACGTCGTTCGGGTTCTTCCTGGTCGCGGGTGCGCTGGCGATGGTCATCCGGGCGGAGCTGGCCCGGCCGGGGCTGCAGATCGTCTCCAACGAGCAGTACAACCAGGCGTTCACCATGCACGGCACGATCATGCTGCTGCTGTTCGCGACGCCCACCTTCGCCGGCTTCGCCAACGCCGTCATGCCGCTGCAGATCGGCTCACCCGATGTGGCGTTCCCACGGCTGAACATGCTCTCGTACTGGCTGTTCCTCTTCGGCGGCCTGATCGTGCTCGGCAGCTTCCTCACCCCGCAAGGGGCAGCCGACTTCGGCTGGACCGCGTACACCCCGCTCAGCGGTGGCGAGCGCACCCCCTATATCGGCGGGGATCTGTGGATCATGGGCCTTGCGCTGTCGGGGTTCGGCACCATCCTCGGCTCGGTCAACTTCATCACCACCATCATCTGCATGCGGGCGCCGGGCATGACGATGTTCCGCATGTCGATCTTCACCTGGAACGTGCTGCTCACCTCGGTGCTGGTGTTGCTGGCCTTCCCGGTCCTGGCCGCCGCGCTGCTGGCGCTGGAGGCGGACCGGCGCTTCGGCGCGCAGGTGTTCAACGCGGAGAACGGAGGCGCGGTGCTGTGGCAGCACCTGTTCTGGTTCTTCGGCCATCCCGAGGTGTACATCCTGGCGCTGCCGTTCTTCGGCGTGATCACCGAGATCATCCCCGTCTTCGCGCGTAAGCCGATCTTCGGATACACCGGTCTGATCGGCGCGACCGTCTCCATCGCCGGGCTGTCGGTGACGGTGTGGGCGCACCACATGTTCGCCACCGGCGCGGTGCTGCTGCCGTTCTTCTCCTTCATGACGTATCTGATCGCCGTTCCGACGGGGGTGAAGTTCTTCAACTGGATCGGCACGATGTGGCGGGGCTCGCTGTCGTTCGAACCACCCATGCTCTGGGCGCTCGGCTTCCTGGTCACCTTCCTCTTCGGCGGTCTGACCGGCGTCATCCTGGGCTCCCCGCCGCTCGACTGGCACGTCACCGACAGCTACTTCGTGATCGCCCACTTCCACTACGTGCTGTTCGGAACGATCGTGTTCGCGATGTTCGGCGGATTCAGCTTCTGGTGGCCGAAGATGACCGGCACGATGCTCGACACGCGCCTGGAGAAGATCCACTTCTGGACGCTGTTCGTGGGCTTCCACACCACGTTCCTGGTGCAGCACTGGCTCGGCGCCGAGGGCATGCCCCGCCGCTACGCCGACTATCTGGCCGCCGACGGGTTCACCGCGCTCAACACCGTCTCCTCGATCGGCGCGTTCCTGCTCGGCCTGTCCACCCTGCCCTTCCTGTACAACGTGTGGCGAACCGCCCAGAAGGGCGAGAAGGTCGAGGTCGACGACCCCTGGGGCTACGGCCGCTCGCTGGAATGGGCCACGTCCTGCCCGCCGCCCCGCCACAACTTCCTCACCCTTCCCAAGATCCGCTCCGAGTCTCCGGCCTTCGACCTGCGCCACCCGGACGTGGCGAGCCTGGACGAGGCGGAGAACACCGGGCAGCGCGATGTGGTCGACGTCGAGGGGCACAAGGGCGAGCGGCAGTGAGACGCGGCCGACACCAGGCGCCAGGGGGCGAGCCGCGCAGCGTCCTGGCCGACGAGACCGAGGGCTATCTGCTCGCCCACGCCCATCGCGACCAGGCACAGCGCGAGGCCCTGGAGCTCTGCGCACGGATGCCGTGGCTGACCACCACCGAGGCCGAGGAAGTCACCGGCCACTACGTCCGCCGGCGTCTCGACGTCACCCGGCAGCTGATGCTCGGCACCGTGCGACGAGCCGACGAGCTGCGGCAGGAGTACGAGAGCCGCTACGCCGACCTCCGGCGCGCCCTGCTCCGACGCCACGCGGCCGGTGCCTGCGCGGTCCTGGCCTGTGCCGCGGGGGCGGGTTCGCTGGTGGGTGTGCTGACGCGCTGAGTCGGGGGCCGGGCCCGGCGGCCGTAGCCGTCCTCGCGGGGCAGCGGCCCGGCACCGGCACCGTCCTCCCTGCACGACGAGGATCGCCACGAGGAGGACGCCGCACAGGATCAGGTCGGGCCGGGAGGAGCGCAGCCGGCTCGGCGGCTCCGGTCTGCGGTGCGTACCGGTGCGGGGCGCAGGCCGGCGCTGCGCGGGGACCTTCGGAGTGGTCGCCGCGGGAAGGGTGGAGGTCACGCGGGAACGTCCTCTCGGGTCGCGTCCTGCCGGGTGACGGCCGTCTCGTCGAGGTGCGCGCCGACGTGGGTCGTCAACTCCCAGTCGTTGCGGCCGCGTTGCTCACGCCACACGGCCCGCACGGCCGCACCGGCGAGCAGGACCTGGTAGAAGGGGCCGCCCAGGATCAGCTTCAGGTAGTGCGCGAAGCGGACGCGCAGCCCGTACTGCTTGCCGAAGTCGTGCAGTCCGACGATCTCGAAGACGAAGGTGACCAGGGCGGTGACGGCCGGCAGGAAGGTGATGAAGGCGATGCCGACAGGCACGTCCAGGAAGAGGGCGATCGCCACGTTGAGCGGGATGATCAGGCCGGTGAAGGCCTGCATGAACGGGGTCATCAGGGTGTAGCGGGCGAGCAGCCGCTGCCCGAGGGTGGGCAGTTGCCTCCAGTCCTTCTTCCGGTACACCTGGAGGAACCCCTGGTTCCAGCGGGTGCGCTGCTTCAGCAGGGACATCAGCGAGCCGGGGGTCTCCTCCCGGGTCACCATGTCGGAGTCGTACGCGACGACGACCTTCTTGCCGACGCTGGACAGACGCACTCCGAGGTCGCAGTCCTCGGCGAGGCAGTTCGGATCCCAGCCGCCGGCTTCTCTGAGGACGTCCGTGCGGACGAAGACGGTGTTTCCGCCGAGCGGAATGAAACCTTTCTGCGCGTGCAGATGGAGCCGCGAGCGGAACCAGAAGAAGTACTCCAGGCAGTTGCGCAGGCTGTACCAGCTGGAGTGGAAGTTGATCAGCTGCACCCCGCCCTGCACGACGTCCGCGCCGGTGGTGAGGAAGGCGTGGTCGACGTGGGCGAGGAGCTCGGGGTGGACCTGGTCCTCCGCGTCGAAGACCCCGACGACGTCGCCGCGGCAGTGCGGCAGCGCCGTGTTCATGGCCTTCGGCTTGTTCTTCTTCTCGTGTGTGTCGACGACGACCCGGACCCGTGGGTCACGCGCGGCGGCCGTCTCGGCCACCGCGGTGGTCTCCGGGTCGTCGTGCCCGACGATCACGATGATCTCGAAGTCGGTGTGGCTCGACTCCAGCAGCCGCTGGATCGTGTGGTCCAGCACCGCCTGTTCGTGCCGCGCGGGCAGCAGCAGCGAGAAGGAGACGTGCTCGTCCCCGTCCGGAGCGCTGAACCGGGTGGAGGCGAGCACTTCCGGCGTACGCCAGGCGTGCATCTGCCACCACAGGGTGAACGCCGCCATCCAGAACAGGGCAAGCGAAACAGCAGCGATGAAGACAGACGTCAGCAAGCAGATCCCCCCAGATCCCAGAACCCCCGGTCGTGACGGTGGGCCGGTGCGGCCTCGTCCGCCACGTCACTGTGCAGAGATTAGGGGGGAACTGTGAAACCTGGGGGCTGTTCAGATAAAGACCATGTTTCCGTTGATACGTGACTTCAGCCACTCAAGACGGTACTGAGCCGGTCAGGCTCGGTCGTCGGGGCGTCACAGGTGAAGTTACGGCAGACGTACGCGGCCGGTTCACCACCGACCAGCGGACGGTCCGCGAGCAGGGGAAACTCCTCGCTCCCCGGCACCCCCACCGCCACCACCGCACCGGGCGCGGTGCCCAGAAGTGCCGTGCGGTGCAGGGTCCTCGTGCCCTCGTCGTCGAGGGCCGGACCCACGATCGCGACCTCGCGGGGCCCGTCCAGCACCGCCTCCGCCGCGGCCAGCCCCCAGCCGATGAAGCGCGGGACCCGCGGTCCCAGCGCCTTCACGACGCCCAACGCCCTCTCGGCGGCGGTGCGGTGAGGCTCGGATCCCGTGTGCGCGGCGTAGCTCAGCAGGGCGTTCGCCGCCGCGGTCCATCCTGACGGTGCCGCGTTGTCGGTCGGATCCTGCGGACGGCGGATCAGCCGCTCGGCGTCGGCCGCGGTGTCGTACAGCGCACCCGACTCGGGGTCGGTGAAACGGACCACGACGTGATCGAGGAGGAACCCGGCGAACTCCAGCCAGACGCCCTCCCCGGTGACGGACGCGAGCGCGAGGAAGCCCTCCGCCACATCCGCGTAGTCCTCCAGGACACCGGCGTTGGCACCGGCGTGACCGTCCTTGCTGGTCCGGGTGAGCCGGGCCTGCTCGTCCAGGTGCAGCCGCACCAGGAGGTCGGCCGCGGCGACGGCGGCCTCGACCAGGTCGGGCCGGTCGAAGTAGGCGCCGGTCTCGGCGAGCGCGGCGATCGCGAGGCCGTTCCAGGCGGCGACGACCTTGTCGTCGCGGCCGGGCGCGGGCCGCTCGGCCCGCTTCGCGAGCAGCCGCTCCGAGATCGAGGCGACCTTCTCCGCGTCGGAGACACCCTCCCGCACGGGCAGTTGCAGGACGGACGCGCCCTCCTCGAACGTGCCCTCCTCGGTCACCCCGAAGTGCTGGGCCGCGAGCTCGGCGTCCTGCTCGCCGAGGGCCTCCCGCAACTGCTCGGGCGTCCACACGTAGTACGCGCCCTCGACGTGCTTGCCCGTGCCGTCGTCGCTGTCGGCGTCCAGCGCGGAGGCGAACCCGCCCTCGTTCGTGCGCAGTTCCCGCACCATGAAGTCGGCGGTCTCCAGCGCGACGCGCCGCGCGAGCTCCGATCCGGTGGAGCGCCACAGGTGGGCGTACACCCGGCACAGCAGGGCGTTGTCGTACAGCATCTTCTCGAAGTGCGGCACGACCCAGTCGCGGTCGACGGAGTAGCGGGCGAAGCCGCCCCCGAGCTGGTCGTACATCCCGCCCCGGGCCATGCGCTCGCAGGTGTCGCTCGCCATCTGGAGCGCGCCCTCGGCGCCGGTCCGCGCATGGTGCCTCAGCAGGAACTCCAGCACCATGGACGGCGGGAACTTCGGCGCCCCGCCGAAACCGCCGCGCTGCGGGTCGTACTCCCGGGTCAGCCCGAGCAGCGCCTGCGCGAGCTCCTCCTCACCAGGGGTCCGCGCGTCCCCGTACGAGATCTCCCGCCCGGCCAGATCCCGGACGATCTTCCCCGCGACCTCGGTCACCTCGTCCCGCCGCTCGTCCCACGCCTGGTGCACCCCCTGGAGCACCTGCCGGAACGAGGGCATGCCCTGGCGGGGAGCGGGCGGGAAGTACGTACCGAAGTAGAACGGCTGGGCGTCCGGGGTGAGGAAGACGGTCATGGGCCAGCCGCCCTGCCCGGTCGCCGCCTGCACGGCCTCCATGTAGACAGCGTCGACGTCGGGGCGCTCTTCGCGGTCGACCTTCACGCTCACGTAGTGCGCGTTGAGGTACTCGGCGGTCTCCTGGTCCTCGAAGGACTCGTGCGCCATGACGTGGCACCAGTGGCACGCAGAGTATCCGACCGACAGCAGCACGGGTACATCGCGCCGTTGCGCTTCCTCGAACGCCTCGGGTCCCCACGGCCACCAGTCGACCGGATTGTCAGCGTGCTGAAGCAGATAAGGCGAGGTCACACCAGCCAGCCGGTTCATGAGACCCAGCCTCTCACAACGTCTGGCGCGACCTACGAAGCCTCCACGGGATCGCTTGGCTCAGCCGACTTGTACTTGTGGGCCATCTCGTGGCGGCAGGCTCATGCCTCCTTCGAACCGGGCTGCCCGACCCACGGAACAGTAGGCTGGGCACAGCAGCGCCGGACCTGCCGAGTCTCCTCGAAGGAGGTACACCATGAGCGCCGAGATGGTGGCGCCCGCGTGGATGCATGCGCAGATCAGCGCGGAGCAGTACGACTCCTGGTCCGAGGAGCAGTGCGCCGACATCGAGATCGTTGACGGGATGGTCGTCGTGAGCCCGAGCGCCTCCAAGCGGCACAACCGGCTGGCGCGACTCCTGGCCAATGCCCTGGACGCAGCTGCAGGCCCGGACTGGAACGCTGACACGGACTTCGACGTCCGCCTGCAGGACGTTCCGCTCACCAACCGCCGCCCTGACGTCATCGTCTACCGGGCAGAGACCATCGACCTCACACCCACCCGCCCCGAGCACGTGCTGCTGGTCATCGAGGTCGTGTCGCCCGGTTCGGAAACCACCGACCGGATCGTGAAGGTGGACCAGTACGCCAAGGCCGGCATCCCCTTCTACTGGCGGGTCGAACAGGCTGCCACCGGAGTCCCGATCGTCTACACCTACATCCTCGACCCCGCCACCAAGGCTTACAGGGACGGGGAGATGTACACCGGCACGGTGAGGGCCACCGCACCCTTCTCCATCACGGTCGACCTTGGGGACACGTAAGGACGAAGAGGGCCCGCCCTCTGTCGACATCTGAGTCCCCCCGACGGAAGATTTCACCCACGGGGCAGCTCCTTACGCAACCGTGCCAAGTTCAGCATCTGGTCGCGGTTCATTGACGCGAACGCCCTACGGCTGCCCCGCTCTGCCATTGATTCCACCAGCACCGCCAGTCGCGCGCCGTCGCGGGCGGGTGCAATTTGACACGTTCGACCACCAGCGACCATGCGGGCGCACCATAACCCCGGCATCGAGCGGTGGGTCGACCCTCCACAATCCCCTTCTTGTACATGTGACAGTAACTGAACTACCCTGCTGTACATGCAAGATGAGGCATGGTCACCGCCTGCTGTCCTACTGACGGTCGATCTCGTGATCCTGACGCTGCGCGAGAGTCGTCTGCATGTCCTCTTGGTGGAGCGGGGCGAGGACCCCTTCCGGGGCATGCTCGCGCTACCCGGAGGATTCCTCAGCCACGACGGCGAGGAGATCCTGGACGCCGCCCACCGCGAACTACGGGAGGAAACGGCCCTGACCTCCGGCTCGGTGCACCTTGAGCAGCTGGCCGTGTACGGAAGCTCGGGTCGCGATCCGCGGGGCCGAGTCGTCTCCGTAGCTCACCTGGCGATCGCACCGGGGCTGCCCGACCCTGTCGCGGGGACGGATGCCACCGACGCCGCCTGGACTCCCGCAGAAGCCGTCCTGTCCGGCGAGGTTGCCCTCGCCTTCGATCACCGTCGAATCGCCGCGGACGCGATCGAACGCGCGCGCACCAAGATCGAATTCTCGGCGCTGGCGACTGCGTTCTGCGGGGAGAGCTTCACCATCGCGGAGCTTCAGCAGGTGTACGAAGCCGTCTGGGGCACCCCGCTCGACACCCGCAATTTCTATCGAAAGGTCCAAGCCGCGAAGGGATTCATCGTCCCCGCCGGCACGGACCGCAGGACCACGGGAGGACGGCCCGCACGGCTGTACCGGGCCGGTCCGAACACCGTGCTGTTCCCACCGCTGATCCGACCCGCGCCAGCTGCGACGGAAGAGAACACGAGAGGGGAAGAGGAGTAGATGTCCAAAGGCCCGGTGGTGATTCTCACCGCCCTCAATCTTGAATATCAGTCCGTGCGCCAGAGACTGGCAGATCTTCAGGTGCATCGCCATGAGCGCGGTACCCGGTTCGAAGTGGGCACCGTACACGGCACATCGTGCCGCGTAGCGCTCGGCCTGACAAACAAGGGGAACCATTCCGCCGCGGTGATCGCAGAGCGCGCGATCCAGGAGTTCTCGCCATTGGCCGTAGTCTTCGTCGGCGTCGCCGGCGCCCTGTGGGACGCCACCAGGCTGGGTGACGTGGTGATGGCGTCACACGTGTACGCCTACCACGGCGGGACCAGCGAGGACGACGGACTCAAAGCCCGCCCCCGAGCGTGGGAAGCGCCGCACGGCATCAGTCAGGTCGCCTCGCACCTGGCCCGTCTGGGCGACTGGGCCGACCCCACACCCGGTCACGAGGATGGACCGCAGGTGCGCTTCGGAGCGATCGCCGCAGGCGAGATCGTCCAGAACTCGCGGCTCTCGGCCGAGGCGAAATGGATCCGACAGCACTACAACGACGCACTCGCCATCGAGATGGAGGCGGCCGGTGTGGCCCAGGCCGGCCATCTCAGCGGAGCGCCGGTGGCCATCGTCCGGGGGATCAGCGACCGGGCGGACGGCACGAAGAGCAGCTCGGAGGACCGCCGCTGGCAGCCGCGGGCCGCGGCGAACGCGGCCGCGTTCGCCGTCCGGTTGGCAGTGGAACTGATGCGCGAGCAGGAGGAGGCCGCGGTGCCCCAGGATGGCAGGGCCCCTTCGGCCGGCCGGTTTGACCGGAACGTCAGCAACACCGTCCACAACAGCACCGTCGGCATCATGGCCAGCTCAGTCACGGGCAGCAGTGTCCACATGAATGCGGCCCCGAAGGCATCCGGCCCGACGGACCTGATCAAGGAACTGAACAGCTTCCGCGATCAGCTGGGGTGGCACCGCACCGAAGGCGCCCTCGACGAGGACAGCTACCGGGAGGCCCTGACCGATCTGGACCTCGCCCTCCGGTCGGCCGTGGAGCGCACCCCTGAATCGTCGAAACGGACGGTCATGACGCTCAAGAGGCTACGTGGACTGGTCGCGGAGTGCCCCGCACTAGTGGCCGCGTTGGCTCCCCTGGTTGCCGCGGCTGGTGACCTGGCATGAGCCACAACGACGGTGCCACATACAGCTCGGCCGCGTACAACTCCACCATTGGGATCCAGGCCGAGACCGTACACGACTCCAACATCTACATCGTCCACCCGGACGCCTCGCCACAGGAGAGGTACCGGGTCGGCGTGCAGCTCCTGGAGGACGGCGTCCCCAGCCGAGCCCGAGAAATGATCACTGATGCGATCGCCCGCGGCCACGACAGCGCGGAGGTTCGATTCCATTGGGTGCTCGCCATGCTCAGCGCACGCACCCACCACGACCTGAGCACCGAAGAGGTCCAGCGGCTGCGCTACACCTCCAGCCTCGTACAGACCTACCCCGAGGACGAGTGGAAGGAAGCCCTGCGCGTCACTTTCGACCTGTTGGCGGTACTCAGCACCACCGGCAGCGAAACCGGCCCTGTGCTGAAGCAGCTGCAGGGCCTGCCGCCCCGCCAGCACGACGCGATCCTCCGCCACCTCGACCTCATGCTCACCGGAGGGCTGAAGGACGACCTGTGGGCGGAGACCCTCGAACGGGCCCATGCAGAACGCTTCGGCAATGACCGGGGCCGACGGGTCTGGGCCTACTTCGCACCCACCCCGATCGCGCCGCGGGCCCTTGCGCCGCGCCCGAGCACTGCTGACGCAGCCAAGGCGGCCCTCCCTGTCCGGGCTGCCCTGTTCGTTGTCAGCAGTGCGCTCCTTTGGGTCCTGGCACTGATCGCGGATCCGGCCCGGGCGATCGTCGAGTTACCGGTGGCACTCGGCGCGGGCCTGACTGCGGCCCGCTTCGGCGTTCGGTGGTGGGGCCGGAGGCCCAAGCCGGGTCTCGGGGCCGGGGCCCGCGTCCCGCACCCGCGCGACCCCGCCTCCGCCGAGGACGGGTTCACCAAGCGCGTCCGCCATTCATTCGATCACTACTTCAGTGTGCGCAGGCCGCACGGGTTCACCTCGGACGCCTGGCTCGCCCACACGGCGCAGATCCGCAGCAGTCTCGCCGCCGAGATCGCGGACCTCTATCGGGAGAGCCGAATTGGTGTGGAGCGGGTCGACTGGCTGATCCGGTACCTCGCCGAGAACGCCCGAGATCGCTACAACAACGGCACCTTGTCCGATCAGCACCGCCAGGACCCAACTCCGGGCAGGACGAAGGCTCTGACCATTGCGGCCCTCGCGGTTCTCGGTGCGGCGGCTCTGTCCGCGTTCGGCACGGCAGCCTCCGGGGGCGCCCAACCACAAGCATTATGGGCGTTCCTGGCCGTGCTCGGCGCGGCCTGGTCCGGGCACGCGACCGCTTACCGATGGCTGGAGGTACGGCGTGAAGAGCACCGGCTGGACCGGGAGGCTCAGGAGTACACAGACAAGTTGACCGCACGGCAGATCGCCTACCAGCGCTGGCAGTCGTTCCTGGACGCCACGCGCCCCAGCGAACTGGAGATGGAGACCTGGCTCGCTTGCGACAAGTCGACGTTCGTCGATGAGGCACTCCGGCACCACCGGCTCACCTGGCGCGACCTGATCACCCACACCATCCTGGTAGCCCCGGCTCCTTCGTATAAACGAGGCCGGGTCCGAGGCGGCCCATGGCGGTACTCGCACTACATCTTCCGCCTGTTCCTGTTCACCCAGGACGGTATCCGCGAGATCAGTGCGGAGTTCAATTTCTCCGACGCGACGCGCAGGAATGAGCAGCGGAGCAACTACCGGTTCGACGCACTGACCTCCGTGCAGGTGACGGAGAACGACATCGGCTACGACCTGGAGCTCATCCTCACCAACGGACCGGCAAGGAAGATGCGCGTCAAGGATGCCGACGCCCATCAACTGGCACCGACCGAGAATTCGCAGGAAATCTCCGAGATCAACCTCAGCGCGGCCGGCACCACCCACACCTTCCGCCTCCTGGAAGGGATAGCGGCGGACGGGAAGAACTGGCTCGAACGGCACGGCCCCGACAGTCTGGCGCCCTTCCAGATCGTCGGCTGATCCTTGACTCGAGCATAGGAGTGCCTGTGACCCGCACGGACGACGTCACCGAGGGCAAGATCCTGCTGGCCGAGTACGACCGGCTCAAGGAGGAACAGAAGACCCGTATAGGGTTTCGCGACAACCTGCTCTACTTCACGCTCGCCGCAGCCACTGCGGTCGTGGCGATCACCGCCCAGAGCGGACAGTCCCGGCTGTTGCTCTCCGTCCCCGCGATCTGCCTGATCCTGGGCTGGACCTACCTGGTCAACGACGAGAAGATCTCGGCGATCGGCTGCTACGTCCGCGACCGGCTAGGACCGCGCCTGGGGCAACTGGCCTCCGCCGACGGCGCAGTGTTCGGCTGGGAGGTCTACCACCGCAACGTTTCGGGCCGCACTCTGCGCAAGCGGCTGCAGACAGCGGTGGACCTGTTCACGTACCTGGTCCTGCCCATGGTCTGCACGACCGCATTCTGGTGCTCTCCCGTCGTTCAGCCCCTTCTCATGCTCGCTTCTCTCGTGCAGACGCTCGCCCTGGCCGTACTGGGCTGGCAGTTCCTGCGTCGTACGGAGCGGTAGCGCCAGTCCCGACACGCCTCTTCCGACCAGGGCCACCAGTCGACGGGGTTGTCGGCGTGCTGCAGCAGGTACGGGGACGTTTCATGAGCCAGTCGGTTCGGCATGCTTCCATCCTGCCTCACGACGGCCACCCGGCCACGGAACGCGCCCCCTCGCGCGAGGGGCGGCTCGTAGTTCACCGGACCGCAAACGTTGATCGTCGCCCCCTCGCGCTCGCGCCTCCCACCAAGGACACTCGTAGCCGCAGGAGTTGCCGCCGGAGGGGGACGTGACATGCGGGACGCTCATCGGGCGGAGGCCGAGCGGCTGTTGGGGCGGGCCGTGGAGGAGGAAGTGCGGCGCTCGGGCGGCCGCACCGACGGGAAAGTGCTGCTCGCGCGGGCGCGCGGGGCGCTCGACGTGATGGCGCGGAGCGCGTCCGAGGAGTACGAGGCCTACACGCGCGCCCTGGACGAGGCGGCGGCCGGTCAGCTGACCTTCGGGCAGCGCTACGCCCGGGAGGGCGCCGGGACACCGCTGCTGGTGGCCGGGGTCGCGGCAGTCGCGGCCGTCGTCGCGGACATGGCGCTGGGCACGGGGACCGGGACCGCTCTCGGGGCCGGTGTGACGGTGGGTCTCGTGGGGGCCGCTGCGACGGTGGTGAAGGTGGTCGGGTCACATCTGCCGGCCGCGCACCGCCGCGCCGGGGCCGTGGGTCAGCCGGGCGGACCGGAGCAGTTGCGGCTGCAGTGGCTGACGGCGCTGGAGGTGCGGGGCATCCGGCCGTACCTGGACCACCAGCGGGTGCTCGCGGCCTCGACCGGTCCGAAGAAGACGGGCGGCCCCCGGCTGCGGGGCGCGGACAAGAGCGCGGCAGCGCGCGGGCGCAACGTGCTGGAGCAGTCCTTCGGGCAGCTCCCGGAACCGGCGGAGCCGTTCGCGGGACGGCGGAACGAGCTGGCGCAGATCCGGCAGTGGGTGCAGGCGGCCCGCGCGAGCACGGAGACGCAGCCGACCGTGGTGGTGCTGCACGGTACGCCCGGCAGCGGCCGTACGACGCTCGCGGTGCACGCCACGCACGATCTGAAGGACTACTTCCGCGGCGCCTGCGTCGTCGACCTGCGCGCCGAGGGGCCGGCCGGGGCCCCGCTGTCCACCCGTGACGCCCTGCTGCACCTGCTGAACCGGCTCGGCGCGCCCCGTGAGCAGTTGCTGTTCCGTGAGCGCTCCTCACCGGACCAGCAGGTCAAGCGGCTGAGCGAGCTGTACCACCAGCATCTGACGGGCCTGCCGGTGACCGTCGTCCTCGACGACGCCTCGGACGCGGAGCAGATCCGCGCGCTGATCCCGGAGCGGTCCGACAGCCTGGTGCTGGTGACCGCGCGGGGTCCGCTGGAGCTGGAGAGCCTGCCCGCACGGGTGCACCGGCTGGCGGTGGAGCCGCTGGACGCGGCGGGTGCGGAGGAGTTGCTGGGCGCGGCGGCGCAGGACCGTTCCGGGCCGTACGACGCGGAGTCCGCGGACCGGGTGCGGGAGCTGTGCGGCGGGCTGCCGCTGGCGCTGCGCATCGCGGGCTCGTGTCTCGGCCCCCGCTCCCCCCGCGCGCTGGCCACGGACCTCGACGCCTACGGGCCGGTCGAGCCGGTCGAACGCGCCCTGTGGCTGCGCTACACCGACCAGTCGGAGACCGTCCGGCGATTGCTGCGCCGGCTGGCCCTGGCCGGGCGGGCCTCGCTGGGTGCCGCGGCGGCCGCCGCGCTGCTGGCCACGGACGAGGCGGAGGCCAAGCGCCATCTGCAGGTGCTGACCCGGGCCGGCCTGATCGACCACGTCCGGGGCGACCGCTACCGGCTGCACGACCTGGTCCGCTCCTTCGCCCAGGCCCGTCTCCTCGACGAGGAGGAGCCGGCCGAGCGCACGGCGGCGCAGGAGCGGCTGATCGTGAACTACGCCGAGCTGGCCGACTCGGTGCTGCGGATGGTCGACGGCAACATGTCGACCCGCACCAACCGCTTCAGCCCGTACGGTTTCACCTCCCTCGACGAGGCGCTGCGCTGGCTGGACGACGAGTCGAGCTTCATCACGGCGGCGCTGCGGCATGCCGAGGGTGTGGACCAGGCGGCGGTGCTGAACCTGCTGGGCGCGTTGTGCGACTACTGCCTGCTGCGGGGCGACCTGTACCGGCTGGGTGAGATCAGCGAGCTGGCCCAGGCGGTGGACGAGGGCCTGCTGGTCCGCTCGGTGCAGTGGCGCACGGGCATCGCGGCACGGCAGCTGGGCGAGCTGGACAAGGCCCGCACCACCCTCGCGTCGGTCGTGGACCTCTACCGCGAGGCCCATCATGACGCCGGTGCGGCCCGCGCGCTGTGCTCCCTCGGCATCACCCTGCACCACCAGGGCAATCTGACGGAGGCGTCGGAGAAGCTCCGCGAGGCCCTGGCCCTGCAGGCTTCCCCCGAGCTGGCGACGGACCGCGCCTGGACGATGCACGCCCTGGCGGCCGTCGAGCGGGACCGTGCCCGGGTGGGAGAGGCCCTGGACCTGCTGACCGAGTCCCTGGTCCTGCACCGCGCGGGCGAGTCCGTGCACGGCCAGGCGTGGGCGCACTTCCAGCTCGGTCAGCTCGGGCTGCGCATGGGCGATGTCCCGCGCGCCGAGGCCGAGCTGCGGGCGGCCCTGGGCCTGTACGGGCGGACCCGTGACGCCCGCGGTGAGGCCTGGGCGCTGACCCAGCTGGCCCGGGCGTTGCTGGTCGCGGGTGACGCGTCCCCGGCCGTGGAGGAGCTGCGCGGGGCTGCTGCGCGCCACCGCGACAACGAGGACGCGCGCGGCGAGGCCTGGACGCTGTACTACCTGGGCCAGGCCCTGGAGGAGACGGGCGACCTCGACCAGGCGGTCCGCGAGCTGGAACGGGCCCGCACGATGTTCTCCCGTATGCGGGACGTCTACGGGCTGGCCTGCGCACGCCACCACTCGGCCCGCGTCACCCGGGACCAGCGGGCGGCCCAGACGGGCTCGCTGCGCAACTCGGGCTTCGCCCGCCAGCTGCTCGTCGACGCGCGGGCCGACTTCCAGCGCATCGGCGTCGCCCACGGCGAGGCCTGGACGTGTCTGGAGCTGGCGGTCGTGGACGCGGGCAACGCCCGCGTCCAGCAGGCGCTGGCCCTGTGCGACGAGGCGGTGGAGCTCTTCGCGTCCTACGGCGACCGCCGGGGCGAGGACTGGGCCCGCTTCCTGCGCTGCACGCTCCTCCCCTACGCGGCACCGGGCGGCATGGAGGTGGGTACGGCGGTGGCGCAGGAGGAACTGGCGCAGTTGTCCCGCGCGAGCCACGGCCTGCGCGACGGCAAGCTGGACGACTACCTCGACGCGTACGGGCTGCTGCTGGAGCGGGGCGTCACCCTGGAGGCGGGCTGGCAGGCCTGGCGCCTCGGCATGGTGCCGAACCGGCATGCGCGGGAGGTGATGGGGGTGCCGGTGGATCGTAAGGCGTAGCTCTTGCAGGCCTCGGGGCGCAGAGCCTGGGGCGCGCGTGGCACCCGATCAGCGCGCCCGTTGAAGCACACCGGGAGACGCCGGGCTGCCCGTCGGCGGCGGTCCTCGCCGGTCGCCGACGGGTGGCGTCCCCGGGTGGGGGCGTCAGCCCTGCTTCTTGCCGCCCTGGCCGGAAGGCTCCGCTTCCGCGGCCTCCGCTTCCGTCCGGGACGGCTCCGCCGCCGACTGCTCCGGCTGCTCGGACTCCGGGTCCGGGGCCTGGGGGAAGTCGACCCGGTTCATGTGCCGGCTCATGGACTTCATCAGGGCCCACACCGCCAGGGCCATCGCCGCGAAGACGATGAAGCCGAGGACGCCGGGGGTGACCTTGTCCTCGTCGACCTCCTTGGCGAAGGAGACGAGGTGCGTCATTGCCAGGCTTGCGCTTGCGCTCATGTCAGGCATTGTCGCGGATGCCCGCAAAGAGGTCGTCCTCGGGGAGGGAGGTATCGACGAGGGCCTTCGCCAGCTCGTACTCCTCCGTCGGCCAGACCTCCTTCTGGATCTCCATGGGCACCTTGAACCAGCCGCCGTCCGGGTCGATCTGCGTGGCGTGGGCGATCAGCGCCTTGTCGCGGATCTCGTAGAACTCGGCGCACGGGATGTGCGTGGTGAGGGTGCGCTGCTTCATGCCGAACTCCTCCCAGCGCTTGAGCCAGTCCCCGTAGGGCGACTCCAGGCCGCGGTCGAGCATCGCCTGGTGCAGGGCCTCGGTGCGCGGGCGGTTGAAGCCCTGGTTGTAGTAGAGCTTCTGCGGCTGGTAGGCGGGGCCGTACTCGGCCTCCGGGTACTTCTCGGTGTCCGCGGCCGACTCGAACGCCACCATGGAGATCTTGTGGGTCATGATGTGGTCGGGGTGCGGGTAGCCGCCGTTCTCGTCGTAGGTGGTGATCACCTGCGGCCGGAAGGCGCGGATCTTGCGCACCAGCTCACCGGCCGCGTGGTCGACGTCCTCCAGGGCGAAGCAGCCCTCCGGCAGCGGCGGCAGCGGGTCGCCCTCGGGCAGGCCCGAGTCGACGAAGCCGAGCCACTCCTGCTTGACGCCCAGGATCTCCCGGGCCTCGTCCATCTCCTTCTTGCGCACCTCGTGGATGTGCTCCTCGATGTACGCGTCGCCCTGAAGCTTCGGATTGAGGATGGAGCCGCGTTCCCCGCCCGTGCAGGTCACGACCAGCACGTCCACCCCCTCGGACACGTACTTCGCCATGGTCGCAGCGCCCTTGCTCGACTCGTCGTCGGGGTGGGCGTGAACGGCCATCAGTCGCAACTGGTCAGTCAAGACTCAATCCTCAGTAAGTCGGCGCCCTGTGTGCGTCGGCGCAATCAGCGGCTTCTATAGTGACCGAATCGGGGGGCGAATAATTCCGGGGCCCGGTCCTGGAGCCCCTTCCGGGACCTTCGTCCCGGCCCTGCCAGGAGGACGATCATGAGTTCGGCGAGCACGCGACTGCCCGAGGGCCGTTACGGCCGTTCCTCGGACGAGCGCGCCGACCGCACGCTCAAGGTCGTGGGCGCCGTCCTCGCGGTGGCCCTGCTGGGGCTCGTCGGCTGGTTCGGCTACCACTACGTCGCCAAGAACGAGATCAGCGCCGAGGTGATCAGCTTCGAGCCGGGCAAGAAGTCCGTGCAGGTGCATCTGGAGGTCCGCAAGGACGCCGGTGCCGAGGGCTACTGCACCGTGCGCTCGCAGGCCGAGAACGGGGCCGAGGTGGGCAGGGCCGACTTCCGCTTCGACGGGGACGGGACCCGCATCGACAAGGTCGTCACGCTCCGTACAACCTCCCCGGGGACCACGGCCGAGCTGCTGGGCTGCCACACCGGCTGACGACGGTCCGGCGTCACCTGGAATACGTAGAGCCTGACCTGCATTGACGTGATTCTGGTCGCTTATGTCCTCCCCCTGCGGCCCCTGAATTGTTAGGCTCGTGGTTTCGCCCTTCCGTGAAGGAACATTCTTCTGGGTAGGGCGATGCTTTGTATTCCCAGTACCTACGAGGAGCACCTGTGACCCAGACCAGCGAGAACGTCACCTGGCTGACCCAGGAGGCGTACAACAAGCTCAGGGCTGAGCTTGAGTACCTTACTGGTCCCGCGCGGGCGGAGATCTCCGCGAAGATCGCCGCGGCGCGCGAGGAGGGCGACCTGCGTGAGAACGGCGGGTACCACGCGGCCAAGGAGGAGCAGGGCAAGCAGGAGCTCCGTGTGCGCCAGCTCACCCAGCTCCTCGAGAACGCCAAGGTCGGCGAAGCGCCCGCGGCGGACGGTGCGGTGGCGCCCGGCATGGTCGTCACGATCGCGTTCGACGGTGACGAGGACGACACGCTGACGTTCCTGCTCGCGTCCCGCGAGTACGCGAGCTCCGACATCGAGACGTACTCGCCGCAGTCCCCGCTGGGCACCGGCGTGATCGGCCACAAGGTCGGCGAGGACGCGGAGTACGAGCTGCCGAACGGCAAGAAGGCCCTTGTGAAGATCCTCAAGGCCGAGCCGTACGAGGGCTGACCGGCCACCCGATCCCTGAAGTGCCCCCGGCGCCGCTGCGGCACCGGGGGCATCGTCATGCCGTCGCCGAGCGGTACTTGCGCACCGCCAGGGTCCGGAAGATCACCAGGATCAGGATCGAGTAGATCAGCGAGGCCCACACGGGGTGCTGCATGGGCCACGCGTCCGACGGGGACTGGCCCGGGCTGGCGAACAGCACACGACAGGCCTGGACCGTGGCGCTGAAGGGGTTCCACTCCGCGATGTGGCGCAGCCACGGGGTCATGTGGCTGGTGTCCACGAACGCGTTCGAGATGAAGGTGACCGGGAAGAGCCAGATCAGGCCGCTGGACGTGGCCGCCTCGGGGGTCCGGACGGACATGCCGATCAGGGCGCCGATCCACGTGAACGCGTAGCCGAGCAGGAGCAGCAGGCCGAAGGCCGCGAGGACCTTGGCGGCGTTGGTGCTGCCGTCCGACCCGACGCGCCAGCCGACCAGCAGGGCGACGACGGCGAGGACGACCAGGGTGAGGGCCGTCTGCACGGAGTCGGCGAGGGTACGGCCGGTGAGCACCGCGCCGCGTGCCATGGGCAGGGAGCGGAAGCGGTCGATGAGGCCCTTGTGCATGTCGTCGGCGATGCCTGCGCCGGAGCTGGCGGTGGCGAACGTGACGGTCTGCGCGAAGATGCCCGCCATCAGGAAGTTCTTGTAGTCGGCGGCGCTGGTGCTGTCGCCGATCTGCATGGAGCCGCCGAAGACGTAGGTGAACAGCACCACGAACATGATCGGCTGGATCAGCCCGTAGATGATCATCTCGGGAATCCGGGACATGCGAATCAGGTTCCGCTTGGCGACGACCATCGAGTCCCGGATCGACTGGCTGACCGGGTTCGCGGCCGGCGCGACCCGCACGGTGTCGGTGACGGCGCTCACTGGGCGGCCTCCTTGTCGTTCTCCTGGTCCTTGGTCTCGGCCACGTGTCCCGTCAGGGACAGGAAGACGTCGTCGAGGGTCGGCCGGCGCAGGCCGATGTCGTCGATCTCGATGCCGCGGGTGTCCAGTTCGCGGATGACCTCGGCGAGGAGCTTGGCGCCGCCGGTCACGGGCGCGGTGAGCTTGCGCATGTGTTCCTCGACGGTGGTCTCGCCCTTGCCGAAGCCGGCGAGGACCTCGGCGGCGGCCTGGATGTGCTCGCGCTCGTGCACCACGACCTCGACGCGCTCGCCGCCGGTGCGGGCCTTGAGCTGGTCGGAGGTGCCCTGGGCGATGACCTTGCCGTGGTCGACCACCGCGATGTCGTGTGCCAGGTGGTCGGCCTCCTCCAGGTACTGCGTGGTGAGCAGCAGGGTGGTGCCGCCGGAGACCAGTTGCTTGATGACCTCCCACAGCTGCTGGCGGTTGCGGGGGTCGAGGCCGGTCGTCGGCTCGTCCATGAACATCACGGGCGGCGAGACGACCAGGGCGGCCGCGAGGTCGAGGCGGCGGCGCATGCCTCCCGAGTAGGTCTTGGTGGGGCGGTCGGCGGCGTCCGCGAGGTGGAACTGCTCGAGCAGTTCGGCCGCGCGCTCCTTCGCCGCCTTGGCGCGCATCTGGTACAGCTGGCCAACCATCTGGAGGTTCTCCCGGCCGGTCAGGTATTCGTCGACGGCCGCGAACTGGCCGGACAGGCCGATGGAGCGGCGGACCGCGTCGGGCTGTTTGAGCACGTCGATGCCCGCGACGACCGCTCGTCCGCTGTCGGGCCGCAGCAGGGTGGTCAGGCAGCGGACGGTGGTGGTCTTGCCCGCGCCGTTCGGCCCGAGCAGGCCGAGGACCGTGCCCTCGGGTACGTCGAGGTCGACGCCGTCCAAGGCCTTTACATCACCGAAGGTCTTGACCAGACCTTCGGCGTAGATGGCGCCTGGCATATGAGTCTCCACGTCTTCGGGGATGACCGGACGGATGTCCGGTGAAGCTTCTCACCGACACACCATAACGCGATGTATCGCGTCTCACAACGAGTTTTTCCGCGTTGCTCTCCGTGAGACGAATGGATCTTCGACCGGCTCCGGAACGCGGTCAGCCGATGACCGTGTAGCCCGCCTCGCGCAGCGCCTGACCCACCTCGACGCAGTGCGCCGGGCCCTTCGTCTCCAGGTGCAGCTCGACCTCCGCCTCCGTGAGCCCGAGCCGTGGATCGGTTCGCACGTGGCTCACATCGAGGACGTTAGCGTCGACCACTGACAACACACCCAGAAGAGTGGCAAGGGCACCGGGCCGGTCCGTCAGCCGCAGCCGGACCGCCAGGTAGCGGCCCTGCGCGGCCATGCCGTGCCGCAGCACCCGCTCCATCAGCACCGGATCGACGTTGCCGCCGGACAGCACCGCGACGACCGGGCCCTCGAAGGCGCCGGGGTCGCTCAGCAGCGCCGCGACCGGGCTCGCCCCGGCCGGCTCCACGACCAGCTTGGCCCGCTCCAGGCACAGCAGCAGCGCGGCGGACAGCTCGTCCTCGCTGACCGTGCGCACCTCGTCGACCAGCTCGCCGACGATCCTGAACGGCACGTCGCCCGGCCGCCCGACCTTGATGCCGTCGGCCATCGTCGCCGGATTCTCCACCGACACCGGCCGGCCCGCCGCCAGCGAGGGCGGATAGGCCGCCGCACCCGCCGCCTGCACGCCCACCACCCGCACCTCCGGGCGCAGCGCCTTCACCGCCACCGCGATCCCGGCGGCCAGCCCGCCCCCGCCGATGCCGACGAGGACCGTGCGCGCCTCGGGGCACTGCTCCAGGATCTCCAGGCCGACCGTGCCCTGGCCCGCGATGATGTCGGGGTGGTCGAAGGGGTGGATGAACACCGCGCCCGTCTCGGCCGCGTACTCCTGCGCGGCGGCCAGCGTCTCGTCGACCACCTGGCCGTGCAGCCGCACCTCCGCCCCGTAGTCCCGGGTGGCGCTCACCTTGGGCAGCGGGGCGCCCTTCGGCATGAACACCGTGGAGCGCACCCCCAGCAGGGAGGACGCGAGGGCGACGCCCTGCGCGTGGTTGCCGGCGCTCGCGGCGACGACCCCCGCGGCACGCTCCTCCGGAAGCAGACCGGCGATCCGGACGTACGCGCCGCGCAGCTTGAACGAGCCCGTCCGCTGGAGGTTCTCGCACTTGAGGTGCACCGGCGCACCGACCATCTGGGACAGGTGCCTGCTGCCCTCCATCGCGGTCACCCGCGCCACACCCGAGAGCATCTTCTGCGCGCCGCGCACGTCGTCGAGGGTGACGGGCCGAAAGGAGTCAGCCGTGCTGTAGCTCATGACCCCAGCATCGCAGTTCACAGGCGGGAACGACCGTTGTGACCAACCTCCGAGACCCGCTTTGCGCAGCGCCGGTACGGCCTGCCTTCCGGCCGCGTACCCTGTCCCCCAATCTGCCAGCCCTCCACGAAGTGAGCCCCCGGCCATGCCCACAACACCTGAAATGTCGATGGACATGACGACCGTCGGTGACACCGGTCTTCTCGACACGCTGCAGCACGAGGTGGCGCTGTTCGCCCGCCGTGCCGAACAGACCCGGCTCGGCGGCGTCGGGCAGGTGCGCAACTCCATGGACCGCGCCGCCTACCTGCTGCTCAACCGCCTCGACAAGGAAGGGCCGATGGGCGTCAAGGCACTCGCCGCGAGCATGGGGATCGACTCGTCGACCGTCACCCGGCAGGTGGCTCCGCTCGTCGACACCGGCCTGGTCAAACGCACCTCCCACCCTGAGGACGGGCGCGCGGTGGTGCTGCAGCTGTCCCCGCGCGGGCAGGCCCGGCTGGAGGAAGTGCGCTCCTCCCGGCGCCAGTTGATGGCCGAGCTGACGCACGACTGGGAGCCCGACGAGCGCGAGGCGTTCTGCGACCTCCTCACGCGGTTCAACACCGCGCTGTCCTCCCGGATGGCGGCGCAGGGGGTGCCGGGGCCGGAGGCACAGTCGGCGTCCTGAGCGCCCTGCGGCCCGGCTCCCCGACGGTGTGGGCACGACGGCCCGGCCCGCACGGGGACGACCGGGTCCACGCCCGTACGTCTCACCGGCCGAGCCGCACGTGGCATCCGCCGAGACGTACATGGCACCGGCCGAGCCGTGCGCGGCACCTGCTGCCCGTACGTGTCACCGGCCGAGCCGTGCGCGGCTCTTGACCTCGGGGCCGCCCCTGGCCTGATATGAGACCGGGCCCCGTCGCGCGTGGCCGGGGCCCGCGTCCTCAGGGTCGCCGTCGGGCGGGAGGTGCGGTGCTGGAGCGGCATGCGTCCCGGGCAGCCCGTCGCGCCCGGGAGTTCGAGGCGTTCGTCGCGGGCGCGGCCGGGCGGCTGCTGCACGCCGCCACGCTGCTCACCGCCGAGTCCCCCGACGACAACCCCCGCGCACGGCGCCTGCTGACGCTGTCGCTGGCGCACACGTACGCGTGCTGGGACCGGCTGCACGGCGAGGATCCGTACGACCGCACCCGCCGGCAGCTGGCCATCCGCTTCGCGCGCGGCGCCTGGCACCTGCACGGCGCACTCGGCCGCGCCCGGCCGCACCCCGCGAGCCCCCTGGCCCCGCTCACCCCGCAGGAACGGCTGATCCTGGTGCTCCGGCTTCACGAAGGTGTCGCCGAGGAGCAGACGGCCGCCCTGCTCGGTCTGTCCCCGGAGCGCGTACGGGCGATCTGCCACCGGGCGACCTCGGCCCTGCTGCACCGCTCGCGGGGCCCGGCCCCGGCGGCGACGGCCACGAAGGCGACGCCGTGAGCCCGGCCGGCCGGAGAGCGGCATGAGCGGGAACGACCGCGAGGCGACCGTACGCAGGCTCCTCGAGCAGCCGGCGCGGCCGCTTCCGCCCGAGATCCACACGGAGGCGGTGCGCCGCGG
>NZ_JBEOXI010000131.1:0-22941 GCF_040296465.1 Streptomyces sp. NPDC002130 | reverse complement strand
GTGTCACCTGGGGGACCGGGTGGCTGAGGTGCTCGCCGTTGGGTGTCACCCGGGGGGCCAGGCGGCTGAGGTGCTCGCCGTTGGGTGTCACCTGGGGGACCGGGTGGCTGAGGTGCTCGCCGTTGGGTGTCGGCGGAGGGCCAGGCGGCTGACGTGCTCGCCGCTAAGTGTCACCGAGGCGGGCCGGGAAGCCGGTGTACTCGCTCGGGCCGGGGCCTACTTGCCGGAGGCCTTCGCCGCCTTCGCCGCCGCCTTCATCTCCTGCTTGTGTGCCCGTACCTTGACCAGCGACTCGGGGCCCGTGATGTCGGCGACCGAGCGGAACGAGTCCGGCTCGCCGTAGGAGCCCGCCGCCTCGCGCCAGCCCGTGGGGCGCACCCCGAGCTGCTTGCCCAGCAGGGCGAGGAAGATCTGGGCCTTCTGCTTGCCGAAGCCGGGCAGTCCGGCGAGGCGCTTCAGCAGTTCCTTGCCGGTGCCGACGTCCTTCCAGACGGCCTCGGCGTCACCGTCGTAGTGCTCGACGAGGTACTGGCACAGCTGCTGGATCCGCTTGGCCATGGAGCCGGGGTAGCGGTGTACCGCCGGTTTCTCGGAGAGCAGCGCGGCGAAGGCCTCCGGCTCGTGCGCGGCGATCTCGTGCGCGTCGAGGTCGTCCGTGCCGAGCCGCCGGGCGATCGTCGCCGGGCCCTTGAACGCCCACTCCATGGGGACCTGCTGGTCCAGCAGCATGCCGACCAGCGCGGCGAGCGGACTGCGGCCGAGCAGCGCGTCGGCCTCGGGATCCTGGGCGAGGTGAAGGGTGACGTCCATGCCCCGATCATCCCCCGGGGCGGGCCCGCCCGCTGCTCAGGTCGCCCGCCAGTAGCCCAGCGCGTGCACCCGCTGCTTGGGCAGCCCCAGTTCCTTGCGGACGTACGCCGCGAGGGCCCGGGTCGTCGCCGTGTCGCAGGCGATCCAGACGTAGGGGTCGGCCGTGTCCTGGAGCAGGCCGGGCAGGTCCGACTTCACCCGGTCGACCAGGAGGGCGCCGGAGTCCTGGCGGGGCACCTTGCGCAGCTCGTGCCGGTCCGGGTCGGTGCGGAACGGCAGGTCGTCGTCGCCGCCCTCGAACCAGACGGTGGCCGGGGCGGAACCGAGGGCGCCCAGGAGGGAGTTGATGGCGGGGAGCGAGGCCGGGTCGCCGACGGCGAAGACGTGCGAGGGCGCTGGGCTCGGGTGCTCGAAGCCGGTGCCCTGGACGGTCGCCTCGATGGTGTCGCCCGGTTTCGCCGCCCTGGCCCAGTCGCTCGCGCATCCCTCGTGCAGGGCGAACTCCAGGCCGAAGGTGCCGGCCTCGGCGTCCGGGTCGACCAGGGTGTAGGCCCGCTGGTGCGGCTTGCCCGCGTTGTCGAACCACAGCCGTACCCACATGGTGGGGTGCACCCCGGTGGCAGCCAGCAGACCGCCGTCGGTGAAGCGCAGCCGCCGGTAGTCCGGGGTGACGTCCTCGACGTCCGTCACCGTGAACTCGAAGTCCTTGGCGCGCAGCAGTTTGAGGACCGCGCCCTCCCAACCCCGCCCCTGCCCCATCGCGTTTCAGCCCCTCGCGTACGATTTCGGCCACAGCTATGACTTAGGCAAGGCTAACCTAAAGGGAAGTGGGGGTACAGCGTGGCCACCGAGATCTACCGTGACGCCTGGGGCATTCCGCACCTGCGTGCGGACAGCGCGGCCGGACTCGCCCGGGCACAGGGCCTCGTCACCGCCCGCGACCGGGCCTGGCAGCTGGAAGTCGACCGCCACCGGGCGCAGGGCACCTCGGCGTCCTTCCTCGGCGAGAACGCCCTGGCCTGGGACCGTTTCGCGAGACGGGCCCGACTCGACGACACCGCGAGACGCTGTTTCGCGGACCTGGAGAGACGGGACCCCGGGACGGCGCGGTGGGTTCGGGCGTACGTCGACGGGGTCAACGAGGGGCTGGCCGACGCCGCCGCCCCCGAGTTCGCCCGCACCGGTCTCACCCCCGGCCGCTGGGAGCCCTGGACCCCCCTCGGTGTCTGGCTCGCCATCCACATCCTCTTCGCCGGGTTCCCGGCCAAGCTCTGGCGCGAGCAGGTCGCCGCCCACCTGGACGCGGACGCCATCGGCCTCTTCGCCACCGACGGTCCCGGCACCTCCGGCAGCAACGGCTGGCTGGTCGGCGGCGAGCGGACGGTCACCGGGCAGGCCCTCATCGCCGGCGACCCCCACCGCTGGATCGAGGACCCGGGCGTCTACCAGCAGATCCACCTGTCCTGCCCCGAGTTCGACGTCGTGGGACTGGCCGTCCCCGGCGTCCCCGGCATCGCCCACTTCGGGCACACCGGCACGGTCGCCTGGGCCATCACCAACGCCATGGCCGACTACCAGGACCTCTACCGGGAGCGGCTGCGGCGAACCGGCGCCGGGGTGGAGGCCCTCGGCCCGGACGGGGTCTGGCGGCGAGCGGCCCGGCACACCGAGACGGTCGAGGTGGCGGGCGCGGACCCGGTCGAGGTCGAGGTGATCGAGACCGACCGGGGCCCGGTGATCATCGGCGGCCCGGAGGGCATCGACGGCGACCCTTCGGGCCCGGTGTACGAGGAGGGTGCGCTGAATCCGGAGGCGCCGGGAGGCCCGGCAGGCCCGCTGGATCCGGGCGGTGACCCGTCGGGTGCGGCGGCCCGGCCGGGCTCGGCGCGTCCCGGCGGCGGCCCGGCCGATCCCGCCGGCCCCGCCGCCCCGCCCGTGGCGATCAGCCTGCGCTACCCGCCCCGTGTCACCGGCGACCTCGGCTTCGGTGCCCTGCTGCCGCTGCTGCGCTCCCGCCGGGTCACCGATGTGGACCATGCCTTCGACCGCTGGGCCGAGCCGGTCAACGTCGTCCAGGCCGCAGACACCGAGGGCGGTGTCCTGCACCGCGTGGCCGGGCGGGTGCCGGTGCGCGCCGGGGTCAACTCCCTGCGGATCGTGCCCGCCTGGGAGCCCGGCCACGAATGGCGGGGCTGGCACGTGTCACCGCGCGCCGGGCTCACCGACGGCGTCGCCGTCATGGCCAACCAGCGCGGCCCGGCCGAACCCCTCGGCGTCGAGTTCGCCCCGCCGCACCGCGCCGACCGCATCACCGCGCTGCTCGCGGGCAAGGCGCACTGGTCCGCCGCCGACATGCCCGCCCTCCACACCGACACCCACCTGGCCTCCGCGGCCCCCCTCCTGGACCACCTCGCCGCTCTCGACGCCCTCCCCCCCGAGGCCGCCGCCCTCCGCGACCGCCTCCTCTGCTGGGACCGCCGTATGGACGCCGGCAGCGCCGACGCGGCGCTCTACGCGGCCGTGCGCGGAGCGGTCGTACGGCGGCTCGCGGCGCACCCGGCGTTCGCCGGGCTCACCACGCCACCGGCGTACCCGGAGGTGTTCCAGCCCTGGCTCGCCCTCGTCCCCCGGGTCGGCTTCGCCCTCGAACACCTGCTGCGAGCCGAGGACCTGTACGGAATCGACCGCCCGGCGGCCGTCCGCGCGGCGATCGAGGACGTGGCGCTGCGCCCGCCGGCCGGGGTCTGGGGCGACACCCATCGTCTCGCCCCCTGGCGGGCCCTGGAGCCGGAGCGGCCGTACGACGAACCGGGGCTGTCCGGCGACCACGACTGCGTGCTGTGCACCTCGGGAGTGCCGGGCCTCACCGACCGGGCCGCCCGGGGCCCGGCCGCCCGGTACGTCTGGGACCTGGCCCGGCGCGAGGACAGCCGCTGGGTGGTTCCGTTCGGCGCCTCGGGCGTCCCCGGCTCGCCCCACCACCGCGACCAGCTCCCCCTGTGGCTCGCGGGAGACCTCATCCCGGTCGTCACCGACTGGTCCCTGCTGAAGAAGGAAACCGATGTCTGACCCGTACGCCTCCCGCACCTCCGTACACGAGGAGGTGACCGACGGCTTCGGCACCGTCCGCGTCCTGCCGCTGGACCCCGGGGCCGACGCCGCCGTGATCCACCGCTGGGTCAGCGAGGACCGGGCGGCCTTCTGGGGCATGACCGAGCTGACCGAGCAGCAGGTCGCCGAAATCTACGCCCACATGGCCACGCTCGACACCCACCACGCCCACCTCGTCGTCCGCGACGGCGAGCCGGTCGCCCTCCTCCAGACGTACGAGCCGGAGGCCGACCGCGTGAGCGAGTGCTACGAGGTCCGCCCCGGCGACATCGGCGTGCACCTGCTCCTCGCTCCCGCGGGCCCGGGCGGCGGACAGCGCGGCTGGACCGCCCGGCTGGTGACCGCCATCGCGGCGTACGTCCTGCCCGGCCTGGACCGCCGGCGGATCGTGGTCGACCCGGACGTGCGCAACGAGAAGGCGGTCGGCCGCTTCCTCAGGCTGGGCTTCACCCCAGGGCCGGTGGTGGTCCTGCCGGAGATCGACCTCCCGGACGTGCACCTGCCGGAGAAGAAGGCCCAGCTGGCCTTTCTGGACCGGGAGATATGGTTCCCCGGGTGACCCCCGAGGACCTCATCGCCCACTACGGCCTGGAGCCGATCCCGCGCGAGGGCGGTCTCTTCCGCCAGACCTGGGCCGGCCCCGAACGACCCGACGGCAGGCCGGAGGGCACGGCGATCGTCGCCCTGCTGACGGCGGACGACTTCTCCGCCCTCCACCGCCTGCCCACGGACGAGATCTGGCACTTCTACCAGGGCGATCCCCTGGAACTCCTGCTGCTCGCCCCGGACGGCACCACGAGGACGGTGGTGCTCGGGCCGGACGTCCTGCACAGCCAGCACGTCCAGTTCACGGTCCCGGCGGGCACGTGGATGGGCGGGAGGGTGCGCGGGGCCGGGCAGTGGACCCTGTTCGGCTGCACGATGGCGCCCGGCTTCACGTTCGACGGCTACGAGCACGGGGACGCCGCGGAGCTGACGGCCCGCTATCCGGCCGTGGCCGACGAGATCGCGGGACTGTCCAGGTCTGCCTCCTAGGGGCGGGGCTGCACCGATGTGCGGCTCCGCCGCGTGCGCGCGATCAGCCCCCGTACACGGACGACAGTCGCCCCGCCGGACGACGGACACAGCCCACTCCGGTGAGCACTACACCGATCCCGTCCGTACTCCACTCGTAGCCGTACAGCCCGACCCCGGAGACCCACGTGGACCAACGGCGGAACGAGGATCGCAATGCCGGACATCCCCGGCGATTCCAAGCCCTGGTGCTGCTCGGCACCGTGCTGGTACTGCTCCTCGCGGGAGCAGCCCCCGCCTCCGCCCACGCCGCCCTGCGCGGCACCGACCCCGACGACGGATCCCTCGTCCGGCAGGCGCCCCGTCACGTCACCCTGACCTTCACCGAGTCGGTGGGTCTGCTCGACGACTCCTTCCGGGTCTTCGGCCCCGACCAGCGCCGGGTCCACACCGGCGAGGCCACGCACGCGGACGGCCGCTCCGACACGGCCCGGGTCGGCCTGCCCGGCAAGCTCGCCCAGGGCACGTACACGGTGGCCTGGCGGGTCGTCTCCGCCGACAGCCACCCCGTCTCCGGCGCCTTCTCCTTCTCCGTGGGGAAGCGTTCGGCGACGACGGTCCAGATCGACACGGGCTCGACCGAGGACCCGCTCACCGGCGGCCTCAACGACGCCGCCCGCTACCTCGCCTACCTCGCGGCCGCGCTGCTCGTCGGCCTGGCCGCGTTCGCCCTGCTCTGCCGGCCGGCGGACACCTCCGCCCTGCGCCGGCCGCTGGTGGCGGCCTGGTGGACGCTGCTGGGCTCGACGCTCGTCCTGCTCCTGCTGCGCGCCCCGTACGAGGCGGGCACGGGTCCGGCCGCGGCCTTCGACGCCTCCGCCCTCGGCCGTACCCTGACCGGCCGCCCGGGCCTGGCCCTGGTCGCCCGGCTGGTCCTCGCCCTGCTGACCGCGGCCTTCCTGATGTGGCTGTCCAGGCGCCGTGACCCGAAGCAGCGGCCCCTCGCCCTGGCGATCGGCACCGCCCTGGCCGCCGCCCTGGCCCTGACCTGGGCGGCGGCCGAGCACGCCTCCGCCGGGATCCAGGTGCCCCTGGCGATGACGTCGTCCGTGCTGCACCTGCTGGCGACCGGCGTCTGGCTCGGCGGCCTCGTGGCACTGCTGCTGACCCTACGCCGCTCGTCCGGCGAGGCTGTGGTGGACGACATGGTGGAGGTCGTACCCCGCTTCTCGCGGATCGCCTTCGCCTCGGTGACCGTCCTGGCCGTCACGGGCGTCTACCAGTCCTGGCGCGGCCTCGGCTCCCTCTCCGCCCTGACCGGCACGTCCTACGGCCGGTTGCTGCTCGCCAAACTGGCCGGGGTGGCCGTGCTGTTGCTGGTCGCCCGGTACTCGCGGCGCTGGACGGCGCGGATCGGGGCCCCGGCGGCCGTCACCCGGGCGGCCGCGGTCCAGCAGCGGGTCCCGCAGCCGGTCGGGGCACCGGCGGAACACGACGGCCCGGAGGAACCCGGGACGCCGGACAGGGCCGCGGAGGAGCCTCCCGCGTCCGGCAGCGACCCGGACATCCGGCGCCGCCTGCGCCGCTCCGTCCTCGTGGAAGTCGCCGTCGCCGCGGTGGTGTTGATGATCACGACCGTGCTCACGGGCACCCTTCCGGCCCGTGCCCAGGCCGAGGCGGCCCGGCAGGCCCCGGCGGGCGCGCTGCCGCCCACCACCCTGATCACGGTGCCCTACGACACGGGCACCGAATCCGTGAGCGGACGCGGCACGGTGCAGGTCACCGTGGACCCGGCCCGCGTCGGCGAGAACGGCATCCAGGCCGTGGTCGCCGGCTCCGACAAGGGCCTGGTCGTCGTCCCCGAAGTCCGCATCACCTTCACCCTGCCCGCCCGGAAGGTCGGCCCGATCGACGCCGAGCTCACCGACCGGGGCGGCTACTGGAGCACCAACTCCGTCAACCTGCCGCTCGCCGGGAACTGGACGATGAAGACGACCGTGCGGGTGTCGGACGTCGACCAGGTGTCGGTGGAGCGTCGGGTGCGGATCGCGCCCTAGGCAGCCGCAGAGCAGGCCCGTCCCGTTCGAGGAGCCGTGCCATGGTCTCGGCGTCGCGGACGGCGGCGTCGCCGCAGCAGTTGTTGAACAGGATGTGGACCTGCTCGGTCCGCTCGGCCAGCCCTCGCACGCGGGGCAGCCACTCGGCGAGTTCGTCCTCGTCGTACGCGTAGCGGAACCGGTCCTCCTTGCTGCCGGTTCCCCAGGCGGTGCTGCGGCCGTGGAAGCGGACGACGGAGAGCCGGGGCGAGGTCACGGGAGTGACCGGCGGGACGGAGGAGGCAAGCGTCTGCGTCATGTCGACGGCGACCGCGGCCATGCCGTGCCCGGCGAGCAGCGCGACCGTCGCTTCGGCCCGCCCCGGCTCCCACCAGGAGGGATGCCGGAACTCGACGGCGACGGGCCAGTCCGCCGTCCGCTCTGCGCACTCCCGCAGGAACGCCTCCGCCCGCTGCCCGGGCCGGAACCAGGGCGGGAACTGGAACAGCACGCTCCCGAGCCGCCCGGCCTCCCGCAGCGGCTCGATCCCGGCCGCGAACCGGGCCCACACAGCGTCGAGCACCGCAGGGTCCCGGTGCTCGGCCGGCAGCCCGTCGGGCATCACCGCCTGCCGGGTGGGATGTCCGGTGAGCAGCGAGAAGGCCTTCACGTCGAAGACGAAGCCGTCCGGTGTCCGCTCGGCCCACAACCGGCTGTTCCGCTCGCCCGGCAGCGCGTAGTACGAGGCGTCGACCTCGACGACCGGAAACCGCTCGGCGTAGTGCCGTAACCGCCCCTCGGCGTCCCGCCGCCCCGGCGGATACCAGCCGCTGCCGACCAGCGCCCGGTCGGTCCAGGAACACGTGCCCACGCGGATCTGACCCATGGGGCAGCGGTTACCCGGGCCCGGCGGCGACAGGCTCGGCTTCTCGGCGGGGCGGCACGGTGAGACCCGGCGTAATCGGGGTAAGCAGGGTGATATCTGCGCATATCCGGGGTTACGGCTGATTCCCCCGAGAGTGAGATGACCGATCATGGAGCAGCCCGTCACCGCCGGCCGGGCCACCCGGCCGTACGGAGCAGAACCGGAGGCCCTCGAAGCCCTCGTCGGCGCCTCCCTCACGGCCCGTGTCACCCTCGACGAACACGGCACCGTGACCGGCTGGAACGCGGGCGCCGAGCGGCTCCTCGGCTACTCGGCCGGGCAGGTGACCGGCCGACGTGCCGCGGATCTGCTGGCCGAGCCGATCCCGGTGCGCGGCGGCCTGCCCACACTCACCGGTCTGCCCCGCTGGAGCGGCGACGTCGCGCTCCGGCACCGGGACGGCAGGAAGCTGACAGTCGGGATCCTCGCCCACCACAGGCCGCCCGGCGCCGACGGCCCCGCCTGGCTCGTCGTCTCCGCCCTCACCGACCGGCAGCCACCGCCCGGTCTCGACGAGTCCCTGGTGAGCTGGAGCTTCACCCAGTCCCCGTGCTGCGCCCTGGCGATCTACGACACCCGGCTGCGGCTGCGCCGGGCCAACGCCGACATGGAACGCGCCACCGCGCTCACCGAGGAGGAGATGCGGGGCCTGCGCGTGTCGGAGATCGTCGACGACGACGTCGGCCGACGGGCGGAACACGGCATGGCCCGGGTACTGCGGACCGGTGAGCCGGAGTACGAGGAGAGCTACCTGCGCGTCCCCGGCGAAAGCCATGAGCACGCCTGGTCGGTCTTCCTGTCCGCGCTGCGCGACCACGAGGGCACCATCCGGGGCGTCTGCCTGTCGGCTCACGACATGACGGAGCAGTTCTGGGCCCGCAAGCGCCTCCAGCTGATCGCCGAGGCCGGCCGCCGCATCGGCAGCACGCTCGACGTGACGCGCACGGCCCAGGAGCTGGCGGACGTGACCGTCCCGGCCCTGGCCGACTTCGTCAGCGTCGATCTGCTGGCCGAGCTGGAGGACGTGTCCGAGCCGCCCGTGCGGGCCGTTCCGGTGGACGGGCCGCTGCTGCTGCGCCGGGCCGCCCTGCGGTCGGTGACCCCGGGCGCCCCGGAGTCGGTCGTGCCGGCCGGCACCGTGGACGCCTACCCGGCGGGCTCCATGCCCTTCGAGAGCCTGCGCACCGGACGGCCCGCCCTGCACGAGACGACCGACCCGGCGTTCACCGCCTGGCTCGCCCGCGACCCTGCACGTGCGGCCCGGGTCCGCGCCTTCGGCGTCCACTCCGTGATGACCGTGCCCCTGGCCGCCCGGGGCACCACCCTGGGCGTCGCCTTCTTCGTCCGGCACCGCAACCGGGAACCCTTCCGGCACGACGACCTGGTCCTGGCCGGGGAACTGGTGGCCCGGGCCGCGGTCAGCATCGACAACGCCCGCCGCTACGCCCGCGAGCGGGCCACGGCCGTCACGCTCCAGCGCAGCCTGCTGCCGCGGCGGCTGCCCCGGCAGGCCGCCGTCGAGGTCGCCTCCCGCTATCTCCCGGCGGGCGGGCACGCCGGTGTCGGCGGGGACTGGTTCGACGTCATCCCGCTCTCGGGGGCACGGGTCGCGCTGGTCGTCGGAGACGTCGTCGGCCACGGGCTGGTCGCCTCGGCGACCATGGGGCGACTGCGTACGGCGGTCCGCACGCTGGCCGACATCGACCTGCCCTGCGACGAGCTGCTGACCCACCTCGACGACCTGGTCGCCCGGCTGAACACGGAGGAGGAGAGCGACGCCGAGGGGAGCGCGACGGGCCCGGCCCAGGCCGCCGGCGACCTGGGGGCCACCTGCCTGTACGCCGTCTACGACCCCGTGACGCGGCACTGCTGCTTCGCCGGGGCCGGGCATCCCGTGCCCGCCGTGGTGAGCCCCGACGGCACCGTCGAACTCGTCGGGCTCCCGACCGCGCCCCCGCTCGGCGTGGGCGGCCTGCCGTACGAGTCCACCGAGGTCGTCGTCCCCGAGGGCAGCCTGCTCGCCCTCTACACCAACGGCCTCGTCGAGACCGCCGACCGCGACCTCGACACCGGCGTCGGCCGGCTGCGGGAGGCCCTGGGCCGGCCGGCCGCGTCGCTGGACGCCCTCTGCGACACGATCCTCGCCGACCTGCTGCCGCCGCGACCGGCAGACGACGTGGCCCTGCTCATCGCCCGTACCCGCGCGCTCGACGCGAGGCAGGTCGCCACCTGGGCGGTGCCGTCCGACCCGTCCGCGGTCGCGCAGACCCGCAAGGACGTGGTGGCGCAGATGGAACGGTGGGGGCTGTCCGACGCCGTGTTCGTCACGGAACTGGTCGTCAGCGAACTCGTCACCAACGCCATCCGGCACGCCGAGCCGCCGGTCCAGCTGCGCCTGATCCACGACTCGACCCTGATCTGCGAGGTCTCCGACGGCGGCAACACCGCGCCCCACCTGCGGCGCGCCCGCACCTACGACGAGGGCGGCCGCGGCCTGCTTCTCGTCGCCCAGCTGACCGAGCGCTGGGGCACGCGCCAGAGCGCCACGGGCAAGACCATCTGGGCGGAACAGACCCTGTCCCCCGCGTGAGGAGCCACCGGCCATGACCACCCCCACGTCCCACCGGGCCGCCCGCGCCCCCGTCCAGCAGGCCGCCCTGCTGCTCGGCCTCGTCTTCCTCGTGGTCGGGGCGCTGGGCTTCATCCCCGGCATCACCACCGACTACGGCTCGCTGGAGTTCGCGTCCCACGACTCGGGCGCCGAACTGTTCGGCCTGTTCCAGGTCTCGATCCTGCACAACCTCGTGCACCTGGCGTACGGTCTCGCGGGACTCATGCTCGCCGGGACGGCCGCCGGGGCGTACTCGTATCTGCTGGTGGGCGGCGCCGTCTACCTGGTGCTGTGGGTGTACGGCCTGTCCGTCGGCCACGACAGCGACGCCAACTTCGTCCCGCTGAACTCCGCGGACGACTGGCTCCACTTCGCCCTGGGCATCGCCATGATCGGCCTGGCCCTGGCCCTCGGCAGGCGCGGCAGGCGCACCGACGCACGGTAGGGATCGCCGAGGACGCCATGCAGACCTTCCTGCCCTACCCCGACTTCCGCGCCACGGCCCTGACCCTCGACCGCCGCCGACTCGGCAAACAGCGGGTCGAGGCGCTGCAGGTCCTGCGCGGTCTGGTCGTCCCCGGCTACGGGTGGCGCCGCCACCCGGCCGTGAAGATGTGGCTCGGTTACGAGGAGGCGCTGGTGCGCTACGGCCTGGAGGTCTGCCGCGTCTGGCGCGAACAGGGCCACCAGGACACGTGCGCGGCGACGCTCGTGGCCGACCTCGCGGCGAGGCGGCCCCACGCCCCGATCCGCGACCAGCACCGACTGGCGGCCGAGGGCGAACTCCCGCCCTGGCTCGGCGACGACCCCTTCCACGAGAGCCACCGCTCGGCCCTGGTCCGCAAGGACCCCACGACCTACTCGGCCGTCTTCCCGGGCGTCCCCGACGATCTGCCGTACGTCTGGCCGACGTCGGATCGCGCGGGCGAGCGGGCAGTGCGGGACTGACGGGCGCGGGTCGGTACCAGGCCGGTGCTAAGCCGCCCTGCGGCGCGCCGGACTCCTGGTCGCGGCGGGCTGCTCCGGCACTTCCTCGAACGGGAAGGTCTCGTCCTCCCCGAAGTCCGGGGCCTGGAAGGGGTTGGTCGCCGGGGGCGGCGAGGCCGCGCCGGAACGGCTGGGTTGCCCTTCCACGGCGGAGAACAGCGAAGTCGGTTCGATGAGAGGTCTCTTTTCCGTTACTGGCCCAGGTCAAGGGCCAGGTGTGCCCGGACCGGGCACGAAGGTCCTACAGCTTGGTCATCTTGGCGTACGGGCTCGGGATCCGCATGTGCGCCGAACCGAAGTCCACGAGCGCGGCGATCCCGTCCTCGATGCCGATGACCCGGCCGAGCCCGTACATGTCGTGCGTGACCTGGTCACCCACGGCGAAGTGCTTGGGAGCGGGGGCGACCGGAGCCTTGAAGGGGCTGGTAGGCAAATGACGCTTGGGAGCAGCAGGCTTAGTCATTGACCTCAGTATGCGCCCAGTCGTGCCGCTCGCGCTGCGGCTGTCCACGTCCGGTGCCCGAACTGAGATGTGAGCGAGGTGTTCCACTGGCCCCAAAAATCGAACACATGATTGAATTCGGCCATGCGAACGTTTCCCGACGACCTCGTCCGGGCGCAACGGGAGTGGAGTGCCACCTACCGGCAGCTCGCCGATCGGCCCGGCCGCACCGAGCTGCGCCGGCGCCTGTACCGGCTGTCGGTACAGGCGTACTTCCACCCCTGCTGGCAGCGCCGACGGCCGAGCCCGGCGGCGTGGTGGCAGCTGCGGGAGCCGGGAAATGCGGCGGGGGACGTGCGTGAGCGGCTCCCCCGGTGACGCGCCGGCCTGCGGGACCGTACGTCCCGGATGATCCTGAAGGCATGTCCGGACCTATTCGCGTGATCGTGCACCCGCCCTCACCCTCGGGCGGCCGCCGTGTGCGCGTGGACGGCGAGATCCTCGGCCTCGCCCACAACGTGACCGATGTCGCGGAGTTCCTCCGCCGCGCAGGCCTGGAGATCGACCCGGCGGACGTGGCGGAGGTGCCGTGGATCGACTGGCGCGGGGTGGGGCCCGAGCACTGGGGTCCGGAGACGGGCGACTGACGCGCGAGCCCACGCAACCCGCCAAAATGGGTGTATCCGCTCTTTTCTGTCATATCGGAGGGCCCCATGAAGGACCTCAAGTTCGAGCAGAAGCGCTCCCTGTCACGCCAGGAGGCCGCCGACCAGCTCACGGCACTCGCGGACGCGCTGCGCGAAGGCGGGGACGCCGAGCTGGAACTCGGCCCCGGCACGCTGGGTCTGCGGATCCCCGACGACCTCCACAGCGAGATGGAGGTGGAGATCGGTGACGGGGAGATCGAGCTGGAGATCGAGCTGAAGTGGGCGACGGCACCGACGCGGGCGACGGGATCAGGCACGGACGCGGCACGCGGAGACGCATCACGCACGGACGCACCCGCGGAGAAGCCCAAGCGGAAGACGGCGGCCGCGGGCAAGAGCCGAAGCGGCACAGGTCGAAGCGGCGCGGGCCGAAGCGGCGGCACGGGCACCGGCAAAACCAGGAGTACGAAGCGGTCCGTCGCGAAATCCGCCTGAGCGGAGGGGCTCGGTCCCGGTTCGCGGCCCGTTCGCCGGCTCGGACCCCGGCGCCGCTCCTCGTACCCTGTCCCGGTGCCGTCCTCCCGCCTGCACCGCGTCGCCGTCCTCGTGCTCCCGGGTGCGAAACCGCTAGACGTCGGCATCCCCGCGCAGGTGTTCACGACCCGCGCGAGCATGCCGTACGAGGTGCGCGTGTGCGGGTCGGCGCCCGGCCTGGTGACCGGGGGCGACGGCCTGTCGTACTACGTCGCCCACGGCCTGGACGCCCTTGCCTGGGCCGAGATCGTCTTCATCCCCGGCTACCGGTTCCCGGACCGCGACGACCCGCCGCAGGCCGTCGTCGACGCGCTGATCGCGGCCCACGCCCGGGGCACGCGGCTCGCCGCCATCTCCACGGGCGCCTTCGCGCTCGCCGCGACGGGCCTGCTCGACGGCAGACGCGCCACGACCCACTGGCACTACGCACGGGCCCTCGCGGCGAAGCATCCGCTCGTCCGGGTCGACGAGAACGTCCTGTTCGTCGACGAGGGCAGCGTGCTGACGTCGGCGGGCGCCGCCTCGGGCATCGACCTGTGCCTGCACATCCTGCGCGGCGACCTCGGAGTCGCCGCGTCGAACCACGCGGCCCGGCGCCTGGTCGCCGCCCCCTATCGCAGCGGCGGCCAAGCGCAGTACGTGCCGCGCAGCGTGCCCGAGCCGCTCGGCGAGCGGTTCGCCGCCACCCGCGAGTGGGCGCTGCACCGGCTGGGCGAACCCCTCACCCTCGAGGGGCTCGCGCGGCACGCGGGGGTCTCGGCGCGTACGTTGTCGCGGCGCTTCGTCGAGGACACGGGCTACACGCCGATGCAGTGGGTCATGCGTGCCCGCATCGACGTGGCCCGTGAGCTGCTGGAGCGTTCGGAACGCAGCGTCGAGCAGATCGCCGCCGACGTCGGTCTGGGCACCGGCGCGAATCTGCGGCTGCACTTCCAGCGCATCCTCGGCACCACGCCGACCGAGTACCGGCACACCTTCGCCCGCGGCGAGTAGCCCCCGTCGGGTGGCACGAAAGAGCGCCTGCCGGCGCGGACTGCCGACGCGGACTGCTGGCGCGATCCTTTCGAACCCTGGCGATCCCGCCGCTGTCCCGCGCCGACGCCGGACGCGACGCTGGTGGCGAACCGGAGAAATCGAAGGGACACACCACTCATGACGCGCATCGCGATCAACGGATTCGGCCGCATCGGACGCAATGTGCTGCGCGCCCTGCTCGAACGCGACAGCGACCTCGACGTCGTCGCCGTCAACGACCTCACAGAGCCCGCCACCCTCGCCCGGCTGCTCGCCTACGACTCGACGGCCGGCCGGCTCGGCCGCCCGGTGACCGTCGACGGGGACGCCCTCGTCGTCGACGGCCGCCGGATCAGGGTGACGGCCGAGCGTGATCCCGCGCAGCTGCCGTGGGCCGAGCTCGGCGTCGACATCGTCCTGGAGGCCACCGGCCGCTTCACCTCGGCCAAGGCCGCGCGCGCCCACCTCGACGCCGGCGCGAAGAAGGTACTCGTCAGCGCGCCGGCGGACGGCGCCGACGTCACCCTCGCGTTCGGGGTCAACACCGACGCCTACGACCCGGCCGTGCACACGATCGTCTCCAACGCCTCCTGCACCACCAACGCGCTCGCCCCGCTGGCCAAGGTGCTCGACGACCTCGCGGGCATCGAGCACGGCTTCATGACGACCGTGCACGCCTACACGCAGGAGCAGAACCTGCAGGACGGCCCGCACCGCGACGCCCGCCGCGCCCGCGCCGCCGGCGTCAACATCGTGCCGACCACGACCGGCGCCGCCAAGGCGATCGGTCTGGTGCTGCCGAACCTCGACGGCAAGCTGTCGGGCGACTCGATCCGCGTGCCGGTCCCGGTGGGCTCGATCGTCGAACTCAACACGACCGTCGCCCGCGACGTGACGCGCGAGGACGTGCTGGCGGCGTACCGCACCGCGGCGGAGGGCCCGCTGGCCGGCGTCCTCGAGTACTCGGAGGACCCGCTCGTGTCGTCCGACATCACCGGCAACCCGGCCTCGTCGATCTTCGACTCGGCCCTCACCCGCGTCGACGGCCGCCACGTCAAGGTGGTCGCCTGGTACGACAACGAGTGGGGCTTCTCGAACCGCGTGATCGACACGCTGGAGCTGCTCGCCCGTCGCTGACGGGGGAGAGCGCGCGGCCCGATCCGGCCATGGCCGACTCGCGCCCTACTGACGCCGCCTCGGGGTGCTCAGACTGCCGTACACGAACGTGCGGGGGAGGGACGTCGATCATGGCTGGAAGCGGACGTGGGCGTGGACGTGGTGCGGCTGCCCGCAGGAGGCGGGCGGCGCGGCTGAAGGCGACGGCGGCAGGCGGTGGTCTGTCGCTGATCCTGCTGGTGCTGTTCTGGTCGACCGTGTGGCCGTACGTCACCGGCGCGCTGATCGTGGGCGGCGCCGGTGCGGCGGCCTGGTGGCTGTGGCGTACGGACCGGCTCGTGCGCGGCCGGGACCGCCTCTGGCGGCAGGAAGAGGCGGTGAAGGCGGGGCACCGGACTCTCGCCGAGGTGGACGCGATGACCGGTACCGAGTTCGAGGAACTGGTCGCAGGCCTGTGCCGGAGGGACGGTTGCACAGAGGTCCGACGGGTGGGCGGAGCCAACGACAACGGCGCCGACGTCGTAGGCCGCCTCCCGGACGGCCGGAGCGTGGTCATCCAGTGCAAGCGCTACACGCCGAGCAGCACGATCGCGAGCCGCGAACTGCGCGATCTGCTGGGCGCGAAGGTGCACTTCGGAGCCGACCTCGCCGTGTTCGTCACGACCACGCGCTTCAGCCGGCCGTCCGAGAAGTTCGCCCTGCATCACGGCATCCTCGCCGTGCACCGAGATCACCTCGGCCTGTGGAACAACGGGACCTCCCTGCTGTCCCTGGCCGAGGTGAACGGCCAGGGGCAGGGCGATTCCCGCCACAGAGCGCGCTGGAAGCAGGCCTACGGCAGGTGACTGGTCCGGCATGACGGGCCCTCGTGCCACCGTTCGGCTGCCGGAGGCGGACGGAGCTCGGTCGTTCAGCCTGTCTGCGCCTCGTCCGCCTGCGCGGCGAGGTCGGCGGTGTCTTCGGAGGGCGGTGCCGCGACGGTCACCGGCTGGTTGGCGTCGAGGAAGGTGAAGGTCAAGTCGAGGGGGTCGCCGTCGACGAACTCGAGCGGTTGGCCGTCGGTGCCGCCCCGAGTGGCGCGCGTATCGCCCTGCATGCGGAACTGCTTGGTGCGGTCGTCGTCGTCGATCCACAGATCCACGGTGAGCGTGTCATCGATGCGGAGCATCATGAACTGATCAAGGTTGCCGATCTGGCGCTCCCGAGCCGCCTTGTCCGGGGCAGCGTCACGGGCGGCGCTGATGCCACGACCGGTCACTGTCCCTTTGAAGTGAGTGGTCCGAGTGCCGTCGATCGTCTCGGTCCCGATCCTCCGCACCCCCTTGGCGGCGGTCAGCATCGTCGACTGCGCGGCCGGATTGCCTTCGATCGGGGCCGGCAGCACCCGATAGGACTCGTTGTCCGTCGAGCCGCGTCCCCAGACGGCCGGGTCGGCGCTGAACCAGCTCCTGCCACCCAGCTTCTCGGAGTCGATCGCGCTCCCGCTGACGTACATCACCTCGTCGACGAACCGGATCTCCATCCGACCGTCCGCGCCCTTGCCGGACGCCTTCATCGTCATCTTCATGACGGCCGGTTCCGTGCGCATGGATGCCTCGGCCTCCAGCCGGCCCCTCTCCGGCACGGTCCCGGTGACCCGGTAGTGGAGCGACTTGATGCGCTCGGCGTTCTCCGCGGCCTTCGCCACGGCCGTTGCAGGCGTCTCCCCGGACGAGCCCGCACGCGCGGAGTCGCTCGGCGAGCCCCCTCCACAGCCGACCGTTCCCCCACCGAGCAGCACAGCCGCGAACGCCGCGCGACGGGCGATTGCCGGTCTGCCCACTCCGCTGATCAGCCGGCCTTCAGCGGCCCGACGGGGCTTGTTCTTCGCGCCCCGGGCGTCCGGAACGCGGCGATGCCCTGGGACCTCGCTCCTTGCCCGTAGAACGCTGCGCCAACGGCATGGCCAACGGTTGGCGTCAGTCGGCGAGGGGTATGCCAGATGGTCAGAGCCCCCACATCGACGCCCAGGGGAGGACGCTGTGATGCGGTGGCCGGGACGTGACGCCTTCGGGGGCTCCCGTGACTGAGGCCGGAAGACCGAAAGTCGGAGTGGGCGTCATGCTGCTCAGGGATTCCGCCGTCCTGCTGGGCAGGCGTCTGCACGCACACGGCGCCGGCAGCTACGGCTGGTGCGGCGGGCACGTGGAGTTCGGTGAGTCGCTGGAGGAGGCCGCTGCTCGGGAGGTCATGGAGGAGAGCGGCCTCACAGTGCGCGGTCTCAGCCTGCTGTGCGTGAGCAATGTCCGCGAGTACGGGCGCCACTACATCGACTTCGAGTTCGTCGCGGACGAGTTGGAAGGCACTCCCGTCGTGAGAGAGCCGGACCGACTCGAAAGCTGGGCGTGGTACCCGCTCGACTCGCTGCCCAGTCCACTCTTTCTGCCCGTGCAGCTGGCCCTTCACAGCTATCGGTCAGGACGGATGTACAACCCGTAAACCATCGTGTCAGGGGCACCATTCGACTTTCCGGGTGGGTGATCAATGAGAACGACGGTTGGGGCGAGGAGCGCTCGGCGGGCCATGGCGTGCCATCCCCGATTGGACTTCGTTTCGCAGTCGATCCAAGAGGCCGTGTGCGGTGCCATGGACGACTCCACCATTCTCGTGGCCGACAGCCACAACTTTCCCATCGTCCGAGGGCTGGGCGAGACGGTGCTCGTCGCTGAGCCGCACATCGACGTCGTGAACGACATCCGGACCACGTATCGGTACAAAAAGGTAATCGCCGTCGGTGGATGCTCGGTGCTGGACGTGGGCCGGGCATGCGCCGAACCAGGGGCCTTGACGGTGTTCCCGTCGATTCTCTCCCACTCATGCTTGAGCACAGATCGCAGCGTGCTGATCCGGAACGGCATGCGTACCAGCACGCGTACCGTTGCGCCGGTCGTGACGGTGATCAGCAAGCCCTCCGTCCGGGCGGCCCACACCGGCCAAGGCGTCAAATGGACGACCTCGGGCCTCGGCGATCTTTTCAGCTCGCTCAGTGCCTCGATCGAGTATCAGTGGCCCTCCGGGGCGGACGACCGGCTCCAGTTGTCGCTCAGGGAGGTGACGTCCCGGATTCCCGTCGTCCGGGCGGCTGTGGAATGGGTGCTCGGCAGCCCGGGGCAGACAGGCGACCTGGACCTGTGGTCCCTTGCCCGGTATGCGCACGAGTCGTCTCTCGAAGTGTTACGCCTGGGCCACACCAGGTTGAACGCCGCGAGTGAACACCTGCTCTGCTACCGGCTCCAGGAGAGGTATCGCTATTCTGCCGACCGCGCGACACACGGACGCTTGGTCAGCATCGGAACGCTTCTGGTATGCGCGATGTTTTCCCAGAGCAGCGGGGAGCACGGCTTCTACGGGTCGATTCGCAGGCTCTATGAGAAGTCCGGACTGCCCGGCAGCTACAAGGACTTGAACCAGATCGGTGTCCAGCGTGAGCACATTCTCCGCGGGCTGGATGACCTGGCCGACACCAACTGCCTTCTCGGACGGTTGTACCGCACGTACGGCTCCGGCATGGCAGACGACGTATTCGGTGACGCGAGCCATTCGACGCAGGATCGGCCCCCGGGGAGAGGATCGGATGGGACAGCGCATGGGCGGGTGGCAGACCGGCGCGGGCCGACCTGACATCGTGGTGACAGGGAATTCGGTCATGGATCTCCTTTACCGTGTGCGGTCCCTGCCGAAGTGGTCCGGGGCCGTACCGGCCTCCGACGTGACCGTGCTGCCGGGCGGCAAAGGGTTCAACCAGGCGCTGGCCGCGGCCCAGTTGAACGCCCGGGTTCACCTCCTCAGTGCCGCCGGGCAGGACCCGTGGGGCTTGCAGCTGAAGGAATCGCTGATCGCGAAGGGAGTGGACGTTTCCCACTTCCTGCTGAGAGAGGGCGCTGTCACGTCGCCGGTCGCGGTCCTGGTGGGCCCGGGTGGGGAGACGTCTTTCATCGGGTGGAAGCAGCCCCCGCTGCTGCAACTGCGTGACGCCGACATCGAAGCGGTCCGGCCCGTCGTCAACGGCGCGGACATCCTGATGGCCACGCTGGAAATTCGCCCTTCGGTCCTCCTACAGCTCTTCCAGATCGCGGCGGAGTCCGGAGTGACCGTAATGCTCAACCCAGGGCCCACGCCCGACCTCGCCGATCTGCCGGAGATCGGCAAGCTCCTCCCTTATGTGGATGTCTTGGTGCCCAACCGCGAAGAGGCGTCTCTCCTCGCACACGGCGCGGGCCTGGGCGAGCCCGGCAGCGCCGAAGAACTCGCCGCGGCCCTGCACGGGACGGGAATCCCCGTCGTCTGCGTCACCGATGCGGGCAGAGGATGCGCCGTGGCATCGAGGGAAGGGACATTCGGGTCGCCTGGATTCGCCTCCCGTGTGCGCGACACGACCGGGGCAAGCGACGCGTTCTGCTCCGCGCTTGCCGTGAGCATGGCCGCGGGAGCGGGGCTTCAGGCCGCCGCGTCCTACGCGAACGCGGCCGGGGCTCTCACCGTACGCACCGTCGGATCCTCGTCCGCCCTGCCGGACGACCGGTCGATACGACAACTCATGTCGGCGTCGGAGAGCGCATCGGTTGAGATGGGCTCGGGTGACCTCGATGAGTGAACGTCCCACCGAGGTCACGGCACGGGATCTCCAGGGTGCCCAGATCGGTGACGGTGGCCACCAGGCGAACACCTGGCACAACACCTGGATCACCACGGCTCCATCCGCCGTGCAGTGGCCCATGCAAGTGGGGCGGCCCCCGACGCGACCAGCAGCCTTCCAGCAGCGGCGCGCCATGTCCGCCAGGATTTCGCGGATACTCGGCGACGGCGGCGCCACAGTGCTGACACAGGTGGTGGCGACCGGCGGTGGTGGCGTGGGCAAGACACAGCTGGCCGCGGATGCTTTCCTCCGAGCTCGCGACGAGGGTCTGCAACTGCTGCTCTGGGTGAACGCCATGTCCAGGGAATCAATCGTCAGTACGTTCGCACAAGCGCGCATCGAGACCCACCCTGGCGCCCTGCACGCTCAGTCGGCCGATGTCCTCTGCGACCGCTTCCTGGACTGGCTCAGCACCACCCGGACGACGTGGCTGATCGTTCTGGACGACGTCAGCGATCCCCGGGACCTGGCCGGGCTGTGGCCGGAAGGGCCGGCGGGGCGGGTGCTGGTCACCACGCGGCGCCGGGACTGTGCGCCGGCCGGCGCGCAGCAGCTCACCGTGGACGTGTTCACTCCTGAGGAGGCGCACACCTATCTGGTGCACAGGCTCGGTACTCCCGGGGCGCAGGAGCCCCATCCGCAGGTGCTGGACGAGGCAGCGGCGCTCGGGGAGGACTTGGGACGGCTACCGGTCGCTCTCGCACAGGCGGCAGGTGTCATCCGCAATCAGGGCATCACATGTGCCCAGTACCGGCGTTCCTTCGCCCAGCGGTCACAGCGGCTGGAGCACCTCTTCCCCACGGACGCGAGCGCTGACGGCTACACGCACACGGTGGCCACCACGTGGTCCCTGGCCGTGGACCGGGCGGACCAACTCCCACCCGTGGGACTGGCCCGCCCGGCTCTCTACGTGGCTGCCGTCCTCGATCCGAACGGCGCGCCGGACTCGATCTGGTCAGCTGAGCCCGTACGCCGGTTCCTGGCCGCGACAACGGTCCCCGTGAGGTCGGACGTCACACCGGTGGAGACGAGGGCGGCACTGCGCAACCTGCACCGGCTGAGCCTGGTGACACACGACCCGGCCGGGGGCTCAGTGGCGATTCGTACGCATGCCCTCGTGCAGCGTGCCGTTCTCGATCCGCTGCCACCCGAGATCCACGAGGCCGCGGTACGCGCCGCGGCGGACGCTCTGGCCCTGGACTGGCCGGCGATCGAGGACGACCCGGAACATTCGCGCGTACTCAGGCACAACGTCGCCGCCCTGGCTGCCCATGAGGGCCCGGCGCTGTGGCGTGCAGGGGTGCACGAAGTGCTGTTCAAGGCAGCGGGCAGCATGGCCGAGCTGGGGCTGATCGACGGCGCGGTCGCCAACTGGGAGAGCCTCACGGCTACGGCGACCCGACGCCTGGGCCCCGACCATCCGGACACTCTGGCGGCCCGCTACGGCATGGCGTACTGGCTGGGATCGGCAGGCCGTGTCACCGAAGCGCTGCAAGCCATGAGCGCGCTGCTGGAGGACCGGAGCAGGCTTCTCGGGGAGGAGCACCCGGAGACCCTCAACAGCCGGCACAATCTCTGCGACTGGCAAGGAGCCGTAGGTGACGCGGCCGCCGCCGCCACGGCGCTCGAAACCCTGTTGCGGGATCGGCTACGGCTGTTGGGACCCGATCATCCGCACACCCTGATGACACGGCACAGCCTGGCTCGCTGGCGGGGTGTGGCCGGTGACCCGCAGAGGGCGGTCCGGGAGTTCGAGCACTTGGTCGCCGACCGCACTCGGGTGCTCGGGCCGGACCATCCGGACACGCTCGCGGCACGTCATGCTCTCGCGTGCTTCCGCGGAGCCGCAGGCGACTGCCGCAACGCGGTGGCGGAGCTGGGCGCGCTCCTCGACGACAAGCTGCGGCTGCTCGGTTCCGACCATCCCAGCACCCTGACGACGCGTCACGATCTGGCCTGCTGGCAGGGGGCCGGCGGAGACGTCCCCACCGCAGTCTCCGCCATGACGGTACTGCTGGAGGACAGGCGGCGGGTGCTGGGCGTTGACCACCCACGCACTCTCACGACACGTCAGGATCTTGCCGACTGGCTGGGTGAGAGAGGGGACGCGGAAGGCGCCGCTCAGGAGTTCCGGGCGCTGCTGGACGACCGGCTCCGCGTGTTGGGCGGCGGTCATCCGGACGTTTCGCACACCTTGCGCGGTCTGGCTTTCTGGCTCACGGAGGCGGGCCATACGGAAGAGGCGGCCCTCGTCCTGCTGGAGTGGCGGCAGGCCATGGCACAGAACGGACGCGCGATTGCGACCGCCGGGCAGTCACTCGGATCGGACGGCTGGCGCGAAGGCAGGGCACACCGGTGGCTGACGCGCTGGTCGAGCCGGGCGCTTCAGTGAGCCGATCTGCCTGCGCTCGTCACTCCGCTCCGGCCGGACGTGTTCCGAAAGTGTTCTGCTGGTTCCCGAAGTCGCCGATCTGTACGCCCTGTGAGTTACCTACGTCAACCCGGTACTTCCCTCTCGCCGCACCCGTGGGGTCCACGGCATGAAGGATCTGCGCCGACGTACGGAGCACCTGTTCGTCGCCGTCGGCACCCGTTTCGGCGAGATACCTGCGGATGGCCAGCGCGAAGGCGTCGGGATCCTGCTCGTGGAGATCAAGAGCGGCCGGTGCCTGTGGGTGCCGGGAGAACAGGTGCCGTAGGCGCTCCCGCAGCGCCGTGTGGGCACTGTTGACCGCGAGTGTGGCCGATTGGCCGACCGCTGCGGTCCCGCCGGCCGCCAGGGCCGCGAGGATCAAGTCGGAGCCATCCATGACGCCCCCCTGTCACGTGCTCGGACTGCCATCATGACGCAACCAAGGGCATACGACCACGGTGCGCTGCCCGGAAGATCGCCACCACGAACGCCTCGGGGCCCTCGGCCACGAAGGCCGCCGGACAACGTCGAAGGGCCCCCCCCCCGACCGGGGGGGCCCGGGCGCAAGTTCCCCGTGGGGGACCGGGGGGGGGTAAGATATTAGAA
>NZ_JBEOXI010000130.1:0-23275 GCF_040296465.1 Streptomyces sp. NPDC002130 | reverse complement strand
GATAGCTTCTCGCCCGTCCGCGGATATTGCACCGTCTGAAAAAAGCCCGCGCAAACCGCAACTGACACTGTGTCACCGACGCCCCTGCGGGGTGGCCGCCCTTCGGCGTCCCCGGCCCCGTGGCCCGGGGCGGGAAGGACCTCTACGCCGTCTCACCGCGGCGTCTGCGAGCGTGCGGACACCGCGGCGAAACCGAGGTGCGTCCGCGCGCGGGAGCGCCTCTGTCGGCTGTCTGGCCGACACGCGGTGCCCCGTCGTCGACGCACCCGTGCCGGAACCTCCGCTTCGGCGCATCATGGAAGGACTCCGGCCTCCGGGGAGGTGCTCCGTGTCGCAGTCGCACTATCCGTCCTGGCAGCCCTGGCAGGGTCCTGGTGCTCCCTCGATGCTCGCGTCGCACGCCGATCGGGAGCGGGCCGTGGACGTGCTCAGAGCCGGGTACGGCGAGGGGCGGATGGAGCAGGGCGAGTTCGAGAAGCGGGTGGGGCGGGCGTACGCGGCGCGGACCGTGGGGGAGCTGGCGCTGCTCGTCGCGGATCTGCCGCAGGGGCCAATGCAGCAGCCGGTCTCGGTCGTGCCCGTGCCGGCGACGTTCCTGCCCGTGCCGCGGGCGCGGACCAATGGGAAGGCCGTCGCGGCCGGGGTGTGCGGGCTGCTGTGCGTGCCGACCATGGGGCTGACCGGGATCCCGGCCGTCGTGCTGGGGCATGTGGCCCGGGCCGAGATCCGCAGCCGGGGAGAGCTGGGGGACGGGCTCGCGCTGACCGGTCTCGTGCTCGGGTGGTTGTCCACGGCAGGCTGGGCACTCGTTCTGGTGTTGCTCACGGTGGTGTCCGTCGTAGCATCGTGAAGGTATGCAAAACGGACAGTCGCCGTCGAATTGAAGATCGACAACGGCCGGGGGGCTTGACATGTCCCGCATGGCGATGCGGGCGGTGCCCATTTGTTTTGACCGCAGCGAATGCGGTAGGTACGCTCAGACCTTGTGCCTGGGGTGTGCCCTGGCTCGCGTGTGTGCCATGAACCGCACGGCGAGCTGACACCGGCCACCGTAATCTGCGCTGTTTCTGCCTCGCGGCGGGAGTCCGCGGGTTCGACACACCCGACCGCGTGGGTCGGAGATGTTCCAGGTTAGCTTCACCATTCGGCACACAGAAACCGGAGAAGTAGTGCCTACGATCCAGCAGCTGGTCCGCAAGGGCCGGCAGGACAAGGTCGAGAAGAACAAGACGCCCGCACTCGAGGGTTCCCCTCAGCGCCGGGGCGTCTGCACGCGTGTGTTCACGACCACCCCGAAGAAGCCGAACTCGGCCCTGCGTAAGGTCGCGCGTGTGCGTCTGACCAGCGGGATCGAGGTCACCGCTTACATTCCGGGTGAGGGACACAACCTGCAGGAGCACTCCATCGTGCTCGTGCGCGGCGGCCGTGTGAAGGACCTGCCGGGTGTTCGCTACAAGATCATCCGTGGCTCCCTCGACACCCAGGGTGTCAAGAACCGCAAGCAGGCCCGTTCCCGCTACGGCGCCAAGAAGGAGAAGTAAGAATGCCTCGTAAGGGCCCCGCCCCGAAGCGCCCGGTCATCATCGACCCGGTCTACGGTTCTCCTCTGGTCACGTCGCTCATCAACAAGGTGCTGCTGAACGGCAAGCGCTCCACCGCTGAGCGCATCGTCTACGGCGCCATGGAAGGTCTGCGTGAGAAGACGGGCAACGACCCGATCATCACGCTGAAGCGCGCGCTGGAGAACATCAAGCCGACCCTCGAGGTCAAGTCCCGCCGTGTCGGTGGTGCGACGTACCAGGTTCCGATCGAGGTCAAGCCCGGTCGCGCCAACACGCTCGCGCTGCGCTGGCTGGTCGGTTACTCCCGCGCCCGTCGCGAGAAGACCATGACCGAGCGTCTGCTCAACGAGCTTCTCGACGCCTCCAACGGCCTTGGTGCCGCTGTGAAGAAGCGCGAGGACACCCACAAGATGGCCGAGTCCAACAAGGCCTTCGCGCACTACCGCTGGTAGTCGCTACCCACATCGAGACCGAGAGAAGACTGAAGCCTTATGGCTACCACTTCACTTGACCTGGCCAAGGTCCGCAACATCGGGATCATGGCCCACATCGACGCGGGCAAGACGACCACCACCGAGCGGATCCTGTTCTACACCGGCGTGTCGTACAAGATCGGTGAGGTCCACGACGGCGCTGCCACCATGGACTGGATGGAGCAGGAGCAGGAGCGTGGCATCACGATCACGTCTGCTGCGACCACCTGTCACTGGCCGCTCGAGGACAACGACTACACCATCAACATCATCGACACCCCGGGTCACGTCGACTTCACCGTCGAGGTGGAGCGCTCCCTGCGTGTGCTCGACGGTGCCGTGACGGTGTTCGACGGTGTCGCCGGTGTCGAGCCGCAGTCCGAGACGGTGTGGCGTCAGGCCGACCGCTACGGCGTGCCGCGCATCTGCTTCGTCAACAAGCTGGACCGTACCGGCGCCGAGTTCCACCGCTGCGTGGACATGATCTCGGACCGCCTGGGCGCGCAGCCGCTGGTCATGCAGCTGCCGATCGGTGCCGAGGCGGACTTCAAGGGCGTCATCGACCTCGTGACGATGAAGGCCCTGGTCTGGTCGGCCGAGGCGACCAAGGGCGAGATGTACGACACCGTCGACATCCCGGACACCCACGCCGAGGCTGCCGAGGAGTACCGCGGCAAGCTGCTCGAGGCCGTCGCCGAGAACGACGAAGAGCTGATGGAGCTGTACCTGGAGGGCACCGAGCCCACCGTGGAGCAGCTCTACGCCGCGATCCGTCGTATCACCATCGCGTCCGGCAAGGGCGGCGGCACCACCGTCACCCCCGTGTTCTGCGGCACCGCGTTCAAGAACAAGGGCGTTCAGCCCCTGCTCGACGCGGTCGTGCGCTACCTGCCCACCCCGCTCGACGTCGAGGCCATCGAGGGCCACGACGTCAAGGACCCGGAGCAGGTCATCGCCCGCAAGCCGTCGGAGGACGAGCCCCTCGCCGCGCTGGCGTTCAAGATCATGAGCGACCCGCACCTCGGCAAGCTCACCTTCGTCCGCGTGTACTCCGGCCGCCTGCTGTCCGGCACCGCCGTGCTGAACTCGGTGAAGGGCAAGAAGGAGCGCATCGGCAAGATCTACCGCATGCACGCGAACAAGCGTGAGGAGATCGAGTCGGTGGGCGCCGGCGACATCGTCGCCGTGATGGGTCTGAAGCAGACCACGACCGGTGAGACGCTGTCCGACGACAAGAACCCGGTCATCCTGGAGTCCATGGACTTCCCGGCGCCGGTGATCCAGGTCGCCATCGAGCCCAAGTCGAAGGGCGACCAGGAGAAGCTGGGCGTCGCGATCCAGCGCCTGGCCGAGGAGGACCCGTCGTTCCAGGTCCACTCGGACGAGGAGACGGGCCAGACCATCATCGGCGGTATGGGCGAGCTGCACCTCGAGGTGCTGGTCGACCGCATGCGCCGTGAGTTCAAGGTCGAGGCCAACGTCGGCAAGCCGCAGGTCGCCTACCGTGAGACGATCCGCAAGGCCGTCGAGCGCGTGGACTACACCCACAAGAAGCAGACCGGTGGTACCGGTCAGTTCGCCAAGGTGCAGATCGCGATCGAGCCGATCGAGGGCGGCGACGCCTCGTACGAGTTCGTGAACAAGGTGACCGGTGGCCGTGTCCCGAAGGAGTACATCCCTTCGGTGGACGCCGGTGCGCAGGAGGCCATGCAGTTCGGCATCCTCGCCGGCTACGAGATGACCGGCGTGCGCGTCACCCTGATCGACGGTGGCTACCACGAGGTCGACTCCTCCGAGCTGGCGTTCAAGATCGCCGGTTCGCAGGCCTTCAAGGAGGCCGCCCGCAAGGCCAGCCCCGTGCTGCTCGAGCCGATGATGGCCGTCGAGGTCACCACGCCCGAGGACTACATGGGTGAGGTCATCGGCGACATCAACTCCCGCCGTGGCCAGATCCAGGCCATGGAGGAGCGGGCCGGTGCCCGCGTCGTGAAGGGCCTCGTGCCCCTCTCGGAGATGTTCGGCTACGTCGGAGACCTCCGCAGCAAGACGTCGGGTCGCGCAAGCTACTCGATGCAGTTCGACTCCTACGCCGAGGTTCCCCGGAACGTCGCCGAGGAGATCATCGCGAAGGCCAAGGGCGAGTAACGCACCGCGTCTACACGCCGTAGGCTTGACTCCGGTGCTCGAGGGGCATTCCGCCGCAATCGTGGTGCGAATGCCCCGAGGCCCGGGCTTTCCAGCAAAGATCACCTGGCGCCGATGAGTAAGGCGTACCAGAACCACTCTCAGGAGGACCCCAGTGGCGAAGGCGAAGTTCGAGCGGACTAAGCCGCACGTCAACATCGGCACCATCGGTCACATCGACCACGGTAAGACGACCCTCACGGCCGCCATTACCAAGGTGCTGCACGACGCGTACCCGGACCTGAACGAGGCCTCGGCCTTCGACCAGATCGACAAGGCTCCTGAGGAGCGCCAGCGCGGTATCACCATCTCCATCGCGCACGTCGAGTACCAGACCGAGACGCGTCACTACGCCCACGTCGACTGCCCCGGTCACGCGGACTACATCAAGAACATGATCACGGGTGCGGCGCAGATGGACGGCGCCATCCTCGTGGTCGCCGCCACCGACGGCCCGATGCCGCAGACCAAGGAGCACGTGCTCCTGGCCCGCCAGGTCGGCGTTCCGTACATCGTCGTCGCCCTGAACAAGGCCGACATGGTGGACGACGAGGAGATCCTGGAGCTCGTCGAGCTCGAGGTCCGTGAGCTCCTCTCCGAGTACGAGTTCCCGGGCGACGACCTGCCGGTCGTCAAGGTCTCGGCGCTCAAGGCCCTCGAGGGCGACAAGGAGTGGGGCAACTCCGTCCTCGAGCTCATGAAGGCCGTGGACGAGAACATCCCGCAGCCCGAGCGTGACGTCGACAAGCCGTTCCTGATGCCGATCGAGGACGTCTTCACGATCACCGGTCGTGGCACGGTCGTCACCGGTCGCATCGAGCGTGGTGTCCTCAAGGTCAACGAGACCGTTGACATCGTGGGCATCAAGCAGGAGAAGACCACCACCACGGTCACCGGCATCGAGATGTTCCGCAAGCTCCTCGACGAGGGCCAGGCCGGTGAGAACGTCGGTCTGCTCCTCCGTGGCATCAAGCGCGAGGACGTCGAGCGCGGCCAGGTCATCATCAAGCCGGGCTCGGTCACCCCGCACACCGAGTTCGAGGCGCAGGCCTACATCCTGTCCAAGGACGAGGGTGGCCGCCACACGCCGTTCTTCAACAACTACCGCCCGCAGTTCTACTTCCGTACGACGGACGTGACCGGCGTGGTGACCCTCCCCGAGGGCACCGAGATGGTCATGCCGGGTGACAACACCGAGATGAAGGTGGAGCTCATCCAGCCCGTCGCCATGGAGGAGGGCCTGAAGTTCGCCATCCGTGAGGGTGGCCGGACCGTGGGCGCCGGCCAGGTCACCAAGATCAACAAGTGAGTCCTCGGACTGGCTTGAGGGTCTACTGACCTGAGTGGCTCGAAGGGGCCCGTACGACTTCGGTCGTGCGGGCCCCTTTGCCGTTGGTCCACAACGGGGGCGATGTGATCCGCGGTCACTGCATGTTCTGGACGTGCGGGTGGCCGGGCGACGTCCGGCAGGCGTAGAGCTGCATGCTGTAGCTCCGGCCGATCTCCAGCTGTGTGTCGCGTGCCGGGCCGAGGAAGTGATAGCCGTCGTAGCCCGCGTCCTCGACCGGCCGCCAGCTTCCGCTGCCGCCGTCCCACTCCGTGCCGTCGAGAGTGAGCAGGGGGCGGACCGGCCCACCGCACTCGGGGCAGGACATCGGGAACGGATCGGAGAAGCTCCAGGGAGCGTGACCGCCGGCCTTGCTGCCCGGGGCGACCGCGAGGTCGTACTGGTAGCAGAGCCCGGCCTCTCCTTCGTCGGCCTCCTCCTCGTTCTCCTCCTCCCACGCGCTGATCCGCTCGGCGAGCTCCTCGGGCAGCTCGTGCGGTGCCGGGTACTCGGTGACCGGCTCGGGATGCAGGACGCACGGCTCGGGCAGACAGCCGTCGTTGCCGATGACGGACGGCTGCGGGACGTCGGTGAGACGGGGCCCCACTTCGGCCGTGGTGCGCCAGCGCAGCTCCGTGTACGGCAGATGGTCCGGGGCGTGGTCGAAGGGGCACCACAGCACCTGAAGCAGATCGGCTCCCTCCGGGCAGGGCAGGCCCGGAACGTCGGAGGCGTACAGCTGGACGACGGGCACCAGCGGGACGGGCCCGTCCTGCGGTGTGCGGGTCTTCTCGGTCGCCCGGTCGACGATCACCCGCTCCTCGTCGGTCAGCAGCTCATCCCCCTCCGCGCGCGGGCGGGCCCACGCCTCCGCGAGGATCCGTCGTCGCAGCCGGACGTCGACCGGGTCGAGCCCGCGGTGCCAGGGGCCGGTGTGCTCAGGGCAGCCGGGCCATGGCTCATCGGCCGGCCAGAGCAGGGGCCCGCCGATGGAACTGTCGGCCGCGGTCGGCGCACCGGCCCGGGGGTGCAGCCGTACGGCGGTGCGGGCGAGGGGGGCCAGTTCGGGGAAGAGGCCGGCGACGTCGAGGGGGCGGGGTGGGGTGGTGCGGGTCATGGGCGCAGCGTACGGGGCGGCACCGACACCGCTCGGCCCTCCGGCCCGAGGTCGAGTTCGGCCCACACCGTCTTGCGGGGCGGAAGCCCACGGGTGACGCCCCAGCGGTCGGCGAGCGCGTCCACCAGGAGCAGGCCGCGGCCGGACTCGGCCTCACCGTCGACCGGCCGGGTCTGCGGCAGCCGGTCGTCGCGCGTGTCCGTCACCTAGGTGCCGAGGGTGCGGGCGACGACGTACGCCGCCCTGGGGAGAACCGGAGGCCGAAGTGGCGTACGGGTAGGGCGCTGAAGCAGGGGCGTACGACGGAAGGGTGCGGGATGACGGCCGAGGCGGCGGAGGCGGGACGGCTCAGGAGCGAGACGGACGAGCCCGGGTGGGAGGTCGACCCGGACGACGAGTGGGGCGTCGCGGTCATCGCCACGGCGGGACGAAGCTGAAGCTGCGCCGGGAGGGGGTCGGGATGCGGGCCGCCGAGTCCGGGACGGCGGTCGGATACGGCGAGGACATGGTCTACAAGATCGAGGGCGGCAAGCGGATTCCCCGCCAGGACTACCTCGTCAGGGCCGACGAGGTGCTGGGGGCCGGCGGGCTGATCGCGGCGACCTGGGAGGACGTGAAGCAGCAGGCGGTGGAGATCGGGGTGTACGAGTGCACCAGGGTCCACGGGTTGTTGCAGACACCTGATCACGCTCGGGCCCTGTTCGAAGCAGCGCAGCCGCCCTACTCGCCGGAGGATGTGGAACGGATGGTGGCGGCCCGTATGGCCCGGCAGACGGTCTTCGAACGGGATCCGGCCCCGTCCCTGCACTACGTCCTGGAGGAGGCGGTGGTGCGCCGGCGGGTCGGGGGCAGAATGGTGTGCCGAGGGCAGCTCGAACGACTCCTGGAAGTGGGGCGCTTCCGCAACGTCACCCTCCAGATCATGCCGACGGAGACCGATGCGCATCCGGGCGCAATCAAGAGCAGCTACAGCAGTGGCACGGACGGCAACTCCTGCGCCGAGGTCGCGATAACCCCCGGGACCGTCCACGTCCGGGACTCCAAGCACACGCAGGGGGACCGGCTGGGCCTCTCGGACGCGGCCCGACGGTTTGAGTTACGTCACCCCCGGGGTATTCTCCTCGGCTCGATTGGCGTCGCCCCTGCCCCATATGGCAGACTGTCCGAGTTGCTCGGTCGAGTGTTGATGCTGCGCGCCTCCCGCCGGGGGGACCGGAAGCGAGTCCCACAGTACTCGTCGCCCTAACTGCCGTAAGGCAGCGCTGGGGCGGACGTACGGGAATCTTTCGGGAAGTGCGGTGCGGCACTGGCCAGGCACCCGGTGGGCCTTCGCCCCGCCTGCGGTTCCGGAAGGGCCGTGTGCAATCCCGCAGGGATGTTCAATCAAGGGACATCTGTGTCAGCGGGAGCGCGACACGCCCGACCGCGTGGGTCGGAGGAACGAAGGCAGCAGAAGGAATCCACCGGGTTCCAGAGCGTTAGAGAGACAGGACTACTGAGTAGCCATGGCGGGACAGAAGATCCGCATCCGGCTCAAGGCCTACGACCACGAGGTCATCGACTCTTCGGCGAAGAAGATCGTCGAGACGGTGACTCGCACTGGTGCGTCGGTCGCGGGCCCGGTGCCGCTGCCCACTGAGAAGAACGTGTACTGCGTCATCAAGTCGCCGCACAAGTACAAGGACTCGCGCGAGCACTTCGAGATGCGCACGCACAAGCGCCTGATCGACATCCTCGACCCGACCCCCAAGACCGTTGACTCTCTGATGCGACTCGACCTCCCGGCCGGTGTCGACATCGAGATCAAGCTCTGAGGCCGGTGATCTGAACGATGGCTAAGCAGATCAAGGGCATCCTGGGCGAGAAGCTCGGCATGACGCAGGTGTGGGACGCGAACAACCGTGTTGTTCCGGTCACCGTCGTCAAGGCCGGCCCCAACGTCGTCACCCAGGTCCGTACGAACGACGTCGACGGCTACGAGTCCGTCCAGATCGCGTTCGGCGAGATCGACCCGCGCAAGGTGAACAAGCCCCTCAAGGGCCACTTCGCCAAGGCCGACGTCACTCCCCGCCGCCACCTCGTCGAGATCCGTACCGCTGACGCCAGCGAGTACACCCTCGGCCAGGAGATCACCGCCGAGGTGTTCGAGGCCGGCATCAAGGTCGACGTGACCGGCAAGAGCAAGGGCAAGGGCTTCGCCGGTGTCATGAAGCGTCACAACTTCAAGGGCCTCGGCGCCGGACACGGCACCCAGCGCAAGCACCGCTCTCCCGGTTCCATCGGTGGCTGCGCCACCCCGGGCCGTGTGTTCAAGGGCCTCCGCATGGCGGGTCGCATGGGCAACGAGCGGGTCACCACCCAGAACCTGACCGTCCACGCCGTTGACGCGGAGAAGGGTCTGCTGCTCATCAAGGGCGCGGTTCCCGGTCCGAACGGCGGCCTCGTCCTGGTCCGCACCGCGGCCAAGGGGGCCTGAGGTAACCGATGAGCACTGTTGACATCCTTTCGCCGGCGGGCGACAAGGCCGGTTCCGTCGAGCTCCCCGCGGAGATCTTCGACGTTGAGAAGGTCAGCATTCCGCTGATCCACCAGGTCGTCGTCGCACAGCTGGCCGCTGCCCGTCAGGGCACGCACAAGACCAAGACCCGTGGCGAGGTCCGCGGCGGTGGCAAGAAGCCGTACCGCCAGAAGGGCACCGGTCGCGCCCGTCAGGGTTCGACCCGCGCGCCGCAGTTCGCCGGTGGTGGCGTCGTGCACGGTCCCGTGCCGCGTGACTACTCGCAGCGGACCCCGAAGAAGATGAAGGCCGCGGCCCTGCGCCACGCCCTCACCGACCGGGCCCGCCACAACCGCATCCACGTCGTCTCCGGCGTCGTCGAGGGTGACAACCCGTCGACGAAGGCCGCCAGGACGCTGTTCGGCAAGATCTCGGAGCGCAAGAACCTGCTCCTGGTCGTCGACCGCGCCGACGAGGCCGCGTGGCTGTCCGCCCGCAACCTGCCCCAGATCCACATCCTGGAGCCGGGCCAGCTGAACACGTACGACGTTCTCGTCTCGGACGACGTGGTCTTCACCCAGGCCGCCTTCGAGTCCTTCGTGTCCGGCCCGAAGGCCAATGACACCGAAGGGAGCGAGGTCTGATGGCTATCCGTCACCCCGCTATCGCCTCCAAGGCGGCGAAGAAGGCCAAGGCCGCGCGCGTCGCCAAGGCGCGCCGCCACGCCGCCGAGGGCAAGAACACCGTCGAGACCCCGCTGAGCAAGTCCTTCACGGACCCCCGTGACGTGCTGCTCAAGCCGGTGGTCTCCGAGAAGAGCTACGCGCTCCTCGACGAGGGCAAGTACACGTTCATCGTGGACCCGAGCGCCAACAAGACCCAGATCAAGCAGGCCGTGCAGTCGGTCTTCTCGGTCAAGGTCACCGGGGTCAACACGATCAACCGCCAGGGCAAGCGCAAGCGGACCCGCACCGGCTTCGGCCAGCGCGCGTCCACCAAGCGCGCGATCGTGACCCTCGCTGAGGGCGACCGTATCGACATCTTCGGCGGTCCGACCGCCTGAGGGCGGTCCGGATCGTCCGATATCGGACGAGGACTGAGAAATGGGAATCCGCAAGTACAAGCCGACTACGCCGGGCCGTCGTGGCTCCAGCGTCGCCGACTTCGTCGAGGTCACGCGGTCCACGCCGGAGAAGTCGTTGGTCCGCCCCCTGCACAGCAAGGGTGGCCGTAACAACTCCGGTCGTGTGACCGTCCGCCACCAGGGCGGTGGCCACAAGCGCGCCTACCGCGTGATCGACTTCCGTCGTCACGACAAGGACGGCGTGCCGGCGAAGGTCGCGCACATCGAGTACGACCCCAACCGCACCGCGCGCATCGCGCTCCTGCACTACGCGGACGGCGAGAAGCGCTACATCCTCGCGCCGCGTGGCCTGAGCCAGGGCGACCGCGTCGAGAACGGTCCCGGGGCCGACATCAAGCCGGGCAACAACCTTGCCCTGCGCAACATCCCGGTCGGTACCACGCTGCACGCCATCGAGCTGCGTCCGGGCGGCGGCGCGAAGTTCGCCCGCTCCGCCGGCGCCTCGGTGCAGCTGCTCGCGAAGGAGGGCTCGATGGCCCACCTCCGCATGCCGTCCGGTGAGATCCGCCTGGTCGACCAGCGCTGCCGCGCCACGGTCGGCGAGGTGGGCAACGCCGAGCAGAGCAACATCAACTGGGGTAAGGCGGGCCGTAAGCGCTGGCTGGGCGTTCGCCCGACCGTGCGTGGTGTGGTCATGAACCCCGTGGACCACCCGCACGGTGGTGGCGAAGGCCGTACCTCGGGTGGTCGCCACCCGGTGTCCCCCTGGGGCAAGAAGGAAGGCCGTACTCGTTCGCCCAAGAAGGCGTCGAACAAGTACATCGTCCGCCGCCGCAAGACGAACAAGAAGCGCTAAGGACGGGTTGAGATGCCTCGTAGCTTGAAGAAGGGGCCCTTCGTCGACGACCACCTGATCAAGAAGGTGGACGCCCAGAACGAAGCCGGCACCAAGAACGTCATCAAGACCTGGTCCCGTCGCTCCATGATCGTGCCGGCCATGCTCGGCCACACGCTCGCGGTGCACAACGGCAAGACCCACATTCCGGTGTTCGTCACCGAGTCGATGGTCGGCCACAAGCTCGGCGAGTTCTCGCCGACGCGCACCTTCCGGGGTCACGTCAAGGACGACCGGAAGTCGAAGCGCCGCTAAGCGCGGGGTGGAATGACCATGACAGACACTGGAAGGACAACCATGGAAGCCAGGGCCCAGGCGCGGTACATCCGCGTCACGCCCATGAAGGCCCGCCGCGTGGTGGACCTCATCCGTGGCATGAACGCCACGGAGGCTCAGGCGGTCCTGCGTTTCGCCCCGCAGGCCGCGAGCCAGCCGGTCGGCAAGGTGCTGGACAGCGCCATCGCCAACGCCGCGCACAACTACGACCACACCGATGTCGACAGCCTCTTCGTCTCCGAGGCCTACGTCGACGAGGGCCCGACCCTGAAGCGGTTCCGTCCGCGCGCCCAGGGCCGTGCCTACCGGATCCGCAAGCGGACCAGCCACATCACCGTGGTCGTCAGCAGCAAGGAAGGAACCCGGTAATGGGCCAGAAGGTAAACCCGCACGGGTTCCGGCTCGGTGTCACGACCGACTTCAAGTCGCGTTGGTACGCCGACAAGCTGTACAAGGACTACGTCAAGGAAGACGTCGCCATCCGTCGGATGATGACGTCCGGCATGGAGCGCGCCGGCATCTCCAAGGTCGAGATCGAGCGCACCCGTGACCGCGTGCGTGTGGACATCCACACCGCTCGTCCGGGCATCGTCATCGGCCGCCGTGGCGCCGAGGCCGACCGCATCCGCGGTGACCTCGAGAAGCTCACGGGCAAGCAGGTCCAGCTGAACATCCTCGAGGTCAAGAGCCCCGAGACGGACGCTCAGCTGGTTGCCCAGGCCGTCGCCGAGCAGCTCTCCTCCCGCGTCTCCTTCCGTCGCGCCATGCGCAAGAGCATGCAGGGCACGATGAAGGCCGGCGCCAAGGGCATCAAGATCCAGTGCGGTGGCCGCCTCGGTGGCGCCGAGATGTCCCGCTCGGAGTTCTACCGCGAGGGCCGTGTGCCCCTGCACACGCTCCGCGCGAACGTGGACTACGGCTTCTTCGAGGCCAAGACGACCTTCGGCCGCATCGGCGTGAAGGTCTGGATCTACAAGGGCGACGTCAAGAACATCGCCGAGGTCCGCGCCGAGAACGCTGCTGCCCGTGCGGGTAACCGCCCGGCCCGTGGCGGCGCCGACCGCCCGGCCCGTGGTGGCCGTGGTGGCGAGCGTGGCGGTCGCGGTCGCAAGCCGCAGCAGGCTGCCGGCGCCGAGGCCCCCAAGGCCGAGGCTCCCGCGTCCGCCGCTCCGGCTGAGAGCACCGGAACGGAGGCCTGACCGAAATGCTGATCCCCCGTAGGGTCAAGCACCGCAAGCAGCACCACCCCAAGCGCAACGGTATGGCCAAGGGTGGCACGCAGGTCGCGTTCGGCGAGTACGGCATCCAGGCGCTGACCCCGGCGTACGTGACGAACCGTCAGATCGAGGCCGCTCGTATCGCCATGACCCGCCACATCAAGCGTGGCGGCAAGGTCTGGATCAACATCTACCCGGACCGCCCCCTCACCAAGAAGCCCGCCGAGACCCGCATGGGTTCCGGTAAGGGTTCTCCTGAGTGGTGGATCGCCAACGTCAAGCCCGGACGCGTGATGTTCGAGCTGTCGTACCCCAACGAGAAGATCGCGCGCGAGGCCCTGACCCGTGCGGCTCACAAGCTGCCGATGAAGTGCAAGATCGTCAAGCGCGAGGCAGGTGAAGCGTGATGTCGGCCGGTACCAAGGCGTCCGAGCTGCGCGAGCTGGGCAACGAGGAGCTGCTCAACAAGCTCCGCGAGGCCAAGGAAGAGCTGTTCAACCTCCGCTTCCAGGCGGCGACGGGCCAGCTCGAGAACCACGGCCGGCTCAAGGCCGTCCGTAAGGACATCGCGCGGATCTACACCCTGATGCGTGAGCGCGAGCTGGGCATCGAGACGGTGGAGAGCGCCTGATGAGCGAGAGCAACGTGACTGAAGAGACCAAGACGGACCGCGGCTTCCGCAAGACCCGTGAGGGTCTGGTCGTCAGCGACAAGATGGACAAGACCGTCGTCGTCGCCGTCGAGGACCGCGTCAAGCACGCGCTGTACGGCAAGGTCATCCGCCGTACGAGCAAGCTCAAGGCCCACGACGAGCAGAACGCCGCGGGTGTCGGCGACCGCGTCCTCCTCATGGAGACCCGGCCGCTGTCCGCGACGAAGCGCTGGCGCGTCGTCGAGATCCTCGAGAAGGCCAAGTAATCCCTCCTAGGGGGACTCCCTAGGCATCGTTCCGCCAGGCTCGGGGCGGGTGTGTGACTCACGCTCCCGCCCCGGGAACCGGCAGACAATCAGGAGATAGACGTGATCCAGCAGGAGTCGCGACTGCGTGTCGCCGACAACACTGGTGCGAAGGAAATCCTTTGCATCCGTGTGCTCGGTGGCTCCGGTCGCCGCTACGCGGGTATCGGTGACGTCATCGTCGCCACCGTCAAGGACGCGATCCCCGGCGGCAACGTGAAGAAGGGTGACGTCATCAAGGCGGTCATCGTTCGCACCGTCAAGGAGCGCCGCCGTCCGGACGGCTCGTACATCCGCTTCGACGAGAACGCCGCCGTCATTCTCAAGAACGACGGCGACCCTCGTGGCACCCGTATCTTCGGCCCGGTCGGCCGGGAGCTGCGCGAGAAGAAGTTCATGAAGATCATCTCGCTCGCGCCGGAGGTGCTGTAAGCATGAAGATCAAGAAGGGCGACCTGGTCCAGGTCATCACCGGTAAGGACAAGGGCAAGCAGGGCAAGGTCATCGCGGCCTTCCCCCGCGAGGACCGCGTCCTGGTCGAGGGTGTCAACCGGGTCAAGAAGCACACCAAGGCCGGTCCGACGGCTCGCGGTTCGCAGGCCGGCGGCATCGTCACCACCGAGGCGCCGATCCACGTCTCCAACGTCCAGCTGGTCGTGGAGAAGGACGGCAACAAGGTCGTGACCCGCGTCGGTTACCGCTTCGACGACGAAGGCAACAAGATCCGCGTTGCCAAGCGGACGGGTGAGGACATCTGATGACGACCACCACCAGCCCGCGTCTGAAGCAGAAGTACCGTGAGGAGATCACGGGCAAGCTGCGTGACGAGTTCAAGTACGAGAACGTCATGCAGATCCCCGGTCTCGTCAAGATCGTGGTCAACATGGGTGTGGGCGACGCCGCCCGCGACTCCAAGCTGATCGAGGGTGCCATCAAGGACCTCACCACGATCACCGGTCAGAAGCCGGCCGTCACCAAGGCCCGCAAGTCCATCGCGCAGTTCAAGCTGCGTGAGGGCCAGCCGATCGGTGCCCACGTCACGCTTCGTGGCGACCGCATGTGGGAGTTCCTGGACCGCACCCTGTCGCTCGCGCTGCCGCGCATCCGCGACTTCCGCGGCCTGTCCCCCAAGCAGTTCGACGGCCGTGGCAACTACACCTTCGGTCTCACGGAGCAGGTCATGTTCCACGAGATCGACCAGGACAAGATCGACCGCACCCGGGGTATGGACATCACCGTGGTGACCACGGCGACCAACGACGCTGAGGGCCGCGCGCTCCTTCGTCACCTCGGCTTCCCCTTCAAGGAGGCGTGAGCGAGATGGCGAAGAAGGCTCTGATCGCTAAGGCTGCTCGCAAGCCCAAGTTCGGTGTGCGTGGCTACACCCGTTGCCAGCGCTGCGGCCGCCCGCACTCCGTGTACCGCAAGTTCGGCCTCTGCCGCGTGTGCCTTCGTGAGATGGCTCACCGTGGCGAGCTGCCGGGCGTGACCAAGAGCTCCTGGTAATCCCCCTAATAAGGGATTCGCAGGGCTCTCGGTAAGCACGTAGGGGTGGCAGGACGCCCGGCCCGCATGGCTTAGGCTTGTGGGGTTGGGCGTCTGCCGCCGCCCGTACGCCGCGGACACCTGTCCGCTCATTGAATGCTTACTACGCCGTAGGTCCACCGCGCCGCACCCGTCCCGTCTCGGATCGGGGAGAGGGATGGCGCACCAGGAAACCCCGGCGAGAGAGGCCGAAGGCCAATTCATGACCATGACTGATCCGATCGCAGACATGCTGACGCGTCTGCGGAACGCGAACTCGGCATACCACGACTCCGTGACGATGCCGGCGTCCAAGATCAAGTCGCACATCGCGGAGATCCTCCAGCAGGAGGGCTTCATCACGGGCTGGAAGGTCGAGGACGCCGAGGTCGGCAAGAACCTCGTCCTGGAGCTGAAGTTCGGCCCCAACCGTGAGCGCTCCATCGCGGGCATCAAGCGGATCTCCAAGCCCGGTCTCCGGGTGTACGCGAAGTCCACGAACCTGCCGAAGGTTCTGGGCGGCCTGGGCGTGGCCATCATCTCCACGTCCCACGGTCTCCTGACCGACAAGCAGGCGCAGAAGAAGGGCGTGGGTGGGGAAGTCCTCGCCTACGTCTGGTAATTCGGGAACGGAGGAGAGACAGCAATGTCGCGTATCGGCAAGCTCCCCATCCCGGTTCCCGCCGGCGTGGACGTCACCATCGACGGCCGTACGGTCTCGGTCAAGGGCCCCAAGGGCGAACTGACCCACACCGTCATCGCGCCGATCGACATCGCGAAGGCCGAGGACGGCACCCTTCAGGTGCTGCGGCCCAACGACGAGCGGCAGAGCAAGGCCCTGCACGGCCTGTGCCGCACGCTGGTGGCGAACATGATCACCGGTGTGACCACGGGATACGTCAAGAAGCTCGAAATCAGCGGTGTCGGCTACCGTGTCCTGGCCAAGGGCTCCAACCTGGAGTTCTCCCTGGGCTACAGCCACCCGATCCTGGTCGAGGCCCCCGAGGGCATCACCTTCAAGGTGGAGTCCCCGACCCGTTTCTCGGTCGAGGGCATCGACAAGCAGAAGGTCGGCGAGGTTGCGGCCAACATCCGCAAGCTGCGCAAGCCCGACCCGTACAAGGCCAAGGGCGTCAAGTACGAGGGCGAAGTCATCCGCCGCAAGGTCGGAAAGGCGGGTAAGTAAGCCATGGCATACGGGCAGAAGATCCTTAAGGGCGACGCCTACAAGCGCGCCGCGATCAAGCGCCGCCACATTCGTATCCGTAAGCACATCAACGGTACGGCGGAGCGTCCGCGTCTGGTCGTTACCCGCTCGAACCGCCACATCGTGGCCCAGGTGATCGACGACATCAAGGGTCACACCCTTGCGTCGGCGTCCACCCTGGACACCTCGATCCGCGGTGGCGAGGGCGACAAGTCCGCGCAGGCCAAGCAGGTCGGCGCCCTGGTCGCCGAGCGCGCCAAGGCTGCCGGTGTCGAGGCCGTCGTGTTCGACCGTGGTGGTAACCAGTACGCGGGGCGCATCGCCGCCCTGGCGGACGCCGCCCGCGAGGCCGGACTCAAGTTCTGAGTCGGTTCCGTAGCTAGCGGAAACAGAGAGAGGTAATTCCAATGGCTGGACCCCAGCGCCGCGGTGGCGGTGCCGGTGGCGGCGAGCGGCGGGACCGGAAGGGCCGTGACGGCGGCGCTGCTGCCGCCGAGAAGACCGCGTACGTTGAGCGCGTTGTCGCGATCAACCGCGTCGCCAAGGTTGTGAAGGGTGGTCGTCGCTTCAGCTTCACCGCGCTGGTCGTGGTGGGCGACGGTGACGGCACCGTGGGTGTCGGATACGGCAAGGCCAAGGAGGTGCCGGCCGCCATCGCCAAGGGCGTTGAGGAGGCCAAGAAGCACTTCTTCAAGGTCCCCCGCATCCAGGGCACCATCCCGCACCCCATCCAGGGTGAGAAGGCTGCCGGCGTCGTGCTCCTGAAGCCCGCCTCGCCCGGTACCGGTGTTATCGCCGGTGGTCCGGTGCGTGCCGTGCTCGAGTGCGCCGGTATCCACGACGTGCTGTCGAAGTCGCTCGGCTCCGACAACGCGATCAACATCGTGCACGCGACCGTGGAGGCCCTGAAGGGTCTGCAGCGTCCCGAGGAGATCGCGGCCCGCCGTGGTCTGCCCCTCGAGGACGTCGCCCCCGCGGCTCTTCTCCGTGCGCGTGCCGGGGCGGGTGCGTAATCATGGCGCAGCTCAAGATTACGCAGGTCAAGTCCTACATCGGCAGCAAGCAGAACCACCGTGACACCCTGCGTTCCCTTGGTCTCAAGGGCATCAACACGCAGGTCGTCAAGGAGGACCGCCCCGAGTTCCGCGGCATGGTGCACACCGTCCGCCACCTCGTGACGGTCGAGGAGGTCGACTGATCATGGCGGAGCAGAACCCGCTCAAGATCCACAACCTCCGTCCCGCCCCGGGCGCCAAGACCGCCAAGACCCGTGTCGGTCGTGGTGAGGCGTCGAAGGGTAAGACGGCCGGTCGTGGTACCAAGGGCACGAAGGCCCGTTACCAGGTTCCGGAGCGCTTCGAGGGTGGCCAGATGCCCCTCCACATGCGTCTCCCGAAGCTGAAGGGCTTCAAGAACCCGTTCAAGACCGAGTTCCAGGTCGTGAACCTCGACAAGCTGGCCGCGCTCTACCCCGAGGGTGGCGAGGTCACCGTCGAGGGTCTGGTGGCCAAGGGGGCCGTTCGCAAGAACAGCCTCGTCAAGGTCCTCGGCCAGGGCGAGATCTCCGTGGCGCTGCAGGTGACGGTCGACGCCGTCTCCGGCTCCGCCAAGGAGAAGATCACCGCCGCCGGCGGTTCTGTCACCGAGCTCGTCTGAACACCACAGGCGTCTCGATGACCTGAGCGATCCCGACCGGGGATACCCCACATATGGGGTATCCCCGGTCGGTCGTTCCTAGGGCGGCAGTCTCGCCGGTAAGGTGGCCTGCACTGCCCACTTTTCACAGGGTGCTTCACTTCGGGCACTCTGGGCGGCAGTTGACCGTTACCCATGTCGTTGTTCTATTGGACTCTCAAGACGTCACCCTTGACGCAGTTGCGCGGGGGTCGCAGGAGGCACCGTGCTCACCGCGTTCGCCCGGGCGTTCAAGACGCCCGACCTGCGCAAGAAGCTGCTCTTCACGCTCGGCATCATCGTGGTCTACCGGGTCGGTACGCACATCCCGATCCCAGGCGTCGACTACCGGAACGTCCAGACCTGTATCGACAACGCACAGGCCAACCAGGGCATCTTCGGCCTGGTGAACATGTTCAGCGGCGGCGCGCTGCTGCAGATCACGATCTTCGCGCTGGGCATCATGCCGTACATCACGGCGAGCATCATTCTGCAGCTGCTGACCGTGGTGATCCCGCGCCTGGAAGCCCTGAAGAAGGAGGGCCAGGCCGGTACGGCGAAAATCACGCAGTACACCCGTTACCTGACGATCGCCCTCGCCATCCTTCAGGGCACCGGCCTCGTCGCCACCGCCCGCAGCGGCGCGCTGTTCCAGGGCTGCCCGGTGGCCAGCCAGATCGTCCCCGACCAGTCGATCTTCGTCACCATCACCATGGTCATCACCATGACCGCCGGTACGGCCGCCGTGATGTGGCTCGGTGAGCTCATCACCGACCGCGGCATCGGCAACGGCATGTCGATCCTGATGTTCATCTCGATCGCCGCCACCTTCCCGTCCGCGCTGTGGGCCATCAAGCAGGAGGGCTCCCTGGCCGGCGGCTGGATCGAGTTCGGCACGGTCATCCTGGTCGGCTTCGCCATGGTCGGCCTGGTGGTCTTCGTCGAGCAGGCCCAGCGCCGCATCCCGGTCCAGTACGCCAAGCGCATGATCGGCCGTCGTTCCTACGGCGGTACGTCCACCTACATCCCGCTCAAGGTGAACCAGGCGGGTGTGATCCCCGTCATCTTCGCCTCGTCGCTGCTCTACATCCCGGCGCTGATCGCTCAGTTCGCGGGAGGCACGTCGGGCTGGAAGACCTGGATCGAGCAACACTTCGTCAAGGGCGACCACCCGTACTACATCGTTACGTACTTCCTGCTGATCGTTTTCTTCGCGTTCTTCTATGTGGCGATCTCCTTCAACCCCGAGGAAGTCGCCGACAACATGAAGAAGTATGGTGGCTTCATCCCGGGCATCCGGGCTGGCCGACCGACCGCTGAGTACCTGAGCTACGTACTCAACCGGATCACCTGGCCGGGTTCGCTGTACTTGGGACTGATCGCTCTCGTGCCGACGATGGCGTTGGCAGGTTTCGGGGCAAACCAGAACTTCCCGTTCGGCGGGACCAGCATCCTGATCATCGTGGGTGTCGGTCTCGAGACCGTGAAGCAGATCGAGAGCCAGCTCCAGCAGCGCAATTACGAAGGGTTCCTCCGCTGATGCGTATCGTCCTCGTCGGGCCGCCGGGTGCCGGTAAGGGAACGCAGGCCGCGTTCCTGGCCAAGAACCTGTCGATCCCGCACATCTCCACGGGCGACCTGTTCCGGGCCAACATCAGCCGGCAGACGGAACTCGGCAAACTGGCGAAGTCCTACATGGACGCGGGCAACCTCGTGCCCGACGAGGTCACCATCGCCATGGCGAAGGACCGCATGGAGCAGCCGGACGCCGAGAACGGTTTCCTGCTGGACGGCTTCCCCCGCAACGTGTCGCAGGCCGAGGCGCTCGACGAGCTCCTCGAGACCGAGAGCATGCAGCTCGACGCGGTGCTGGACCTGGAGGTCCCCGAGGACGAGGTGGTCAAGCGGATCGCCGGCCGCCGCATCTGCCGCAACGACTCCTCGCACGTCTTCCACGTGACGTACAAGCAGCCGGCCAAGGACGGCGTCTGCGACGTCTGCGGCGGTGAGCTGTACCAGCGCAACGACGACTCCGAGGAGACGGTCCGCACGCGCCTGGAGGTCTACCACACCCAGACCGAGCCGATCATCGACTACTACAAGGCCCAGGGCCTGGTGGTCACGATCTCGGCGCTCGGCAAGGTGGAGGACGTCACGACCCGCGCCATGGAGGCGCTGAAGCGTGGCGAGGACGGCAAGTAGTCGTCCGTACGCAGCTCCGGCCGCGGTTCCCCTCGGGGAGCCGCGGCCGCTGTGTGGGTGGGGCCGGTCGCGCGGCCCCGTATCGTTGAAGGCGTTCGTCGTCGCCGAAGGTCCAGAAAGGCCGTAGCTCCCATGGTGCAGATCAAAAGCCCCGAGCAGATCGCCAAAATGCGTGAGGCGGGGCTGGTCGTCGCCGCCATTCACGCGGCGACCCGTGAGGCCGCCGTGCCCGGGGCCACGACGAAGGATCTGGACCAGGTCGCCCGCAAGGTGCTCGCCGAGCACAACGCCAAGCCGAACTTCCTCGGCTACGGCGGCTTCCCGGCGACGATCTGCACGTCGGTGAACGAGGTCGTCGTCCACGGCATTCCGTCCGACGACGTCGTCCTCAAGGACGGGGACGTCATCTCCATCGACTGCGGCGCGATCATCGACGGCTGGCACGGCGACGCGGCCTTCACGGCCTTCGTCGGGTCCGGTCACTCCCCGGAGCTCGTCGAGCTCTCGCGGGTGACCGAGGAGTCGATGTGGGCCGGCATCGCGGCCATGAAGCAGGGCAACCGCCTGGTCGACGTCTCCCGGGCCATCGAGACGTACATCCGCCGCCAGCCCAAGCCCGGCGGCGGCAAGTACGGGATCATCGAGGACTACGGCGGGCACGGCATCGGCACCGAGATGCACATGGACCCGCACCTGCTGAACTACGTCGACCGGCGGCGTGGCAAGGGCCCGAAGCTGGTGCCCGGCTTCTGCCTCGCGATCGAGCCGATGGTGTCCCTGGGGACGCCGAAGACGGAGGTCCTCGAGGACGACTGGACCGTCATCACGACGGACGGTACGTGGTCGTCGCACTGGGAGCACTCGGTGGCACTGACCGAGCAGGGGCCGCTGGTGCTGACGTCTCCCGACGGGGGCAAGGCGAAGCTCGCCGAGCTGGGGATCCAGGCAGCGCCGGATCCGCTGGGCTGAGCCCTGTCCCCGGCCGCGTCCCGGTGGGGGCTGGTCGCGCAGTTCCCCGCGCCCCTTTCGGGGCGCTTAGAGCTATCTCCGGCGGGGCAGACTTCCCCGATTCGTGTTTCTGAGGGCCCTGTCGTAGACTGACTCGTCGGCTCTTGTGTACCCGCATGCCTGCATGCGCCCCGCACAGAGTCGATCAAGGTAGTCGATTCGAAGGGCGAAGCGTGGCCAAGAAGCAAGGTGCCATCGAGATCGAGGGCACTGTCGTCGAGTCTCTTCCGAACGCCATGTTCAAGGTCGAGCTCCAGAACGGCCACCAGGTCCTGGCACACATCAGCGGCAAGATGCGTATGCACTACATCCGCATCCTCCCTGACGACCGGGTCGTGGTGGAGCTGTCTCCGTACGACCTGACCCGTGGCCGGATCGTCTACCGCTACAAGTAGATCTTGCCCGCATCCCGCTTCCGGCGGGGTGGTGGCACTGACCCGGAGAACCTCACCTAATGAAGGTCAAGCCGAGCGTCAAGAAGATCTGCGACAAGTGCAGGGTGATCCGCCGTCACGGCCGGGTCATGGTCATCTGCGACAACCCGCGCCACAAGCAGCGCCAGGGCTGACGCACGACCGATCCCTCTGCATCCATCGCAGAGATTCGCGCGACGCGAGCTGAATATGTTCATACGCAGAACCCAGGCGAACGATCGTCCGCCTGACACCCCCGGTTCGGAGGCTGGGGACCCAGTTCGTACCTGGTACGGCGGCTGGGCGTCGGTTCTGTGGAAGACCTCCGACAAGTAACTGGAGCCATTGAATGGCACGCGTTTCCGGTGTTGACATCCCGCGCGAAAAGCGCGTGGAGATCGCCCTCACCTACGTGTTCGGCATCGGCCGGACCCTCTCCCAGCAGACGCTGGCCGCCACCGGCGTGGACCCGAACACCCGTGTTCGGGACCTCTCCGAGGAGCAGCTGGTCGCGATCCGCGAGTACGTCGACAACAACATCAAGACCGAGGGTGACCTCCGTCGCGAGATCCAGGCCGACATCCGCCGCAAGGTCGAGATCGGTACCTACCAGGGTCTCCGTCACCGTCGTGGTCTGCCCGTCCGCGGTCAGCGCACCAGCACCAACGCTCGTACCCGCAAGGGTCCGCGTCGCGCCATCGCCGGCAAGAAGAAGCCGGGCAAGAAGTAGTCCACAGCGGACGCCTGTCCACGGTCTTCGCTGTAGGACCGACCACCTCCCGTAGGAGTTATAGATGCCCCCCAAGGGTCGTCAGGGCGCTGCCAAGAAGGTGCGCCGCAAGGAAAAGAAGAACGTCGCTCACGGCCACGCGCACATCAAGAGCACGTTCAACAACACGATCGTCTCGATCACGGACCCGTCCGGCAACGTGATCTCCTGGGCCTCCGCCGGCCACGTCGGCTTCAAGGGCTCCCGGAAGTCCACGCCGTTCGCCGCGCAGATGGCCGCCGAGTCGGCTGCCCGCCGCGCCCAGGAGCACGGCATGCGCAAGGTCGACGTGTTCGTGAAGGGCCCGGGTTCCGGTCGTGAGACCGCGATCCGCTCCCTGCAGGCCACGGGCCTCGAGGTCGGCTCCATCCAGGACGTCACCCCGACCCCGCACAACGGCTGCCGTCCGCCGAAGCGCCGCCGCGTCTGACGCGAGGCTGCTGCACGCAGACCGTGGTTCCGGGCGGTACGGCTCCGTAAAAGGGCCGTATCGCCCGTACCCTTGCAGTACCCGCACTTTTCCCGGTGCGGTTTCCGTCGGGCGTCATATAGCGGGCGTCCACGAAAGAAGGATCTGATCCACACATGCTGATCGCTCAGCGTCCCTCGTTGACCGAAGAGGTCGTCGACGAGTTCCGCTCCCGGTTCGTGATCGAGCCGCTGGAGCCGGGCTTCGGTTACACCCTCGGCAACTCCCTGCGCCGCACCCTCCTGTCGTCGATCCCCGGTGCCGCTGTCACCAGCATCCGCATCGACGGCGTCCTGCACGAGTTCACCACCGTGCCGGGCGTCAAGGAGGACGTCACCGACCTGATCCTCAACATCAAGCAGCTGGTCGTCTCCTCGGAGCACGACGAGCCGGTCGTGATGTGCAGGGCATCGCCACCAC
>NZ_JBEOXI010000129.1:0-23397 GCF_040296465.1 Streptomyces sp. NPDC002130 | reverse complement strand
GCTCGCCGCTCTCGTGGTCCTGGCCACCGTCCCGCGGCTGCTGGGCAGGTGCCTCCGGCCCGGCCGGACGTACCCGCTCTTCGGCCAGGAGGTCGACGTGGTGGACGGTGACGCGCAGCTCGCCCGCCGCGCAGGCGGCCAGCCTGTTGGTCAGGTAGACGTCGGCCTCGGCCCGCAGTTCGGGGCGCTCCTCGACGGCGGCGCCGACCCAGCCGCGCAGCCACTGCTCGGTGAGCGCGGCCTGCTCGGGACCGAGCCGCCAGGCGCTCGGGTGCAGCCGTACGGTCGCGCCGTGCTCGGAGAACGCCTCCGCCGCCGCGGTGACCGCGTCGGGCCCGAGCAGCCCGTCGCGACGCTGGTGGTCGTTGAACGCCTGGGCGATCTCCGCGTCCAGCGGGTGGGAAGGAGTCAGTTCCACGCGCCCGGCGACGGACAGCGTCAGCAGGGCGGGGCAGCCGGCTCCGGCACACGCGGCGGCGAGTGTGCCGATCTCCTCGCGCGTGAGGACGTCCAGCAGGGCGGACGCCGTCACCAGGGACGCGCCCTGCAGGGCGTCCAGGGTGAGGCGGGCGACGTCGCCCCGGCGCGTCTCCACGGTGACCCGGCTGCCGTCGGCGGCCGAGCGCGGGGAGGAGACGGCGGCGAAGTGCAGCAGATAGGGGTCGCGGTCGTGCAGGACCCAGTGCTGGGCGCCGTCCAGGAGGGGCGCGAGCCAGCGGCCCATCGAGCCGGTGCCGCAGCCCAGGTCGTGGATGACCACGCCGGACTTGCCCGGCAGGTTGGCGAGCCGGATGCGCAGCGGGTCGAGCAGGTCGTGCGCCCGTGCGGCGGCATCGGCCGGCTCCCGCAGCTCCAGCCACTCGGGCGCGTACCGGGGCGGGTCGTCCGGGTTGGCCTCACGCAGCTTGAGGGTCGGCCGCGAGCCGGGCCTTCCGCTGGGTCCGGCTCCGGGGATGACGGCACCGGGGGCGTACCCCGGGACGAACTCCACGCTGGAGCCGAGACCCGGGGTTACCGCGGTCCCGCCGGGAACCGCGCTCGCGATGCCGGCTGTGGCGGCCTGTCCCGGGCCGGGCTTCCCGCCCGGAAGTACGCCGTCCGTCACGCCCGTGACCTCCCTCGGCCCGGGCTGTGCCGGGATCGCCCCGCTCTGCTGGGTCGTCGTAGCCGGGTTCGTCATGCGGCCCTCCGGGGTTCGGTCGGGAGCCGGCGCAGTACCGCCGCCAGGCTCTGTGCGGTCGTCGCCCAGCCGTCGAGGGCGGCACGGCGGCTGCGGGCGGCGGCCTTCAGACGGCGTCGTACGTCCGCCTCGCCGAACCAGCCGCGCAGTTCGGCGGCGATGGCGGCGGGGTTCTCCGGCGGGACGAGGATGCCCGGCACCCCGCCGTCGGGGGCGCGGCCGACCGCCTCCGGCAGTCCGCCGACGTCCGTGGCCAGCACCGGGATGCCCCGGGCCAGCGCCTCGGTGACGGCCATGCCGTACGTCTCGGCGTAGGAGGTGAGGACCATCAGGTCGGCCGTGGCGTAACTCGCGTCGAGCGCGGGGCCGGACTTCGGACCGGCCAGCTCCAGCCGGTCCTCGAGGCCGTGCTTCCCGATGAGGGACCGCAGGTGGTCGACGTACTCGGGGTCCTGGGTCAGAGAGCCGACGCACACGCAGCTCCACGGCAGGTCTGCCACCGCGGCCAGCGCCTCCACCAGCCGGTGCTGGCCCTTGCGAGGGGTCACGGCGGCCACGCACAGCAGGCGCGACACCCCGTCGGTGCCGGGCGCGAGCGGCGCGATGTCGGCGCCGGGGGCGGCGACGTGGACCCGCTCGGGCGGAAGGCCGTGGTGGGAGACCAGGCGGCGGACCGCCCAGTCGCTGGTGGCGATCACCGCCGGTACCGCCCGCAGCACCGTCCGCTCCTTGGCGTCCAGTTCGGCGGCGACCGCCGCGTCCAGGCCCGTCTCGTCGCCGAGCGGGAGGTGGACGAGGACGGCCATGCGCAGGCGTTCCGTCTCGGGGACCACGATCTCCGGCACGCCGCAGGCCACCAGCCCGTCGAGGAGCACGACGGATCCGTCAGGCAACGCGGCCAGGGTTCGGGCCAGTTCCGTACGGGCGTCGGCCCCCGGCCGGGGCCAGTCACCGGCCACGGCGTGCTTGGTCACCTGCCAGCCGAAGCCGGGCAGGTCCAGGCACACGCGCCGGTCGTAGGCGTTGCCGCCGCTGGGGGCCGTCGGGTCGTCGATGCCGCCCGGCAGTACGAAGTGCACGGTGCGCAGGGACATGGGGATGATCTCGGCGTTCTTCAGGGAGGCGTGCTGCACGGGAACATAATTCAGCCGTGCCGGTGCCGGACCCATGTGCTCGGGCCGTTCGACGGTCGTGTCGGTCACAGCGCACGCTCGTAACTCGCCCAGGCGATGTGCGATTCGTGCAGCGTGACCGTGAGGCCCGCGATGCCCTTGGCGCCCTCGCCCAGCGCCCCCTTGTGGATGCGCTCGGCGAGCCGGTCGGCGATGACCTTGGCGAGGAACTCCGTGGAGGTGTTGATCCCCGCGAAGTCGGGCTCGTTGTCGAGATTGCGGTAGTTCAGCTCGCTGACGACCGCGCCCAGTTCCTGGGTGGCCAGCCCGATGTCGACGACGATGTTGTCCTCGTCCAGCTGTTCGCGCCGGAACGTGGCGTCCACGAGGAACGTGGCCCCGTGCAGGCGCTGCGCGGGTCCGAAGACGTCGCCACGGAAGCTGTGGGCGATCATGATGTGATCGCGGACGGTGATGCTGAACAACGGACGACCCTCCAGGTGCGGCGCGTCTGTTCCCCGCTCTCGGTGCCGGGGATGCCGAGTAGTACGGCCCGTTGCCTTCCCCTGTTCAGCCTGTCGTACGTCTTTTCTCAGGTCAGGCGCTCTTGTCGTGGCCAACTCGTACCGGATGGAACGAATCGTCAGCCGATGCGTCAATCGCTCTCGTCGTAACGGACGCGGTGGCACAGTGCGGGGACCTCGCCGGAGACCAGCCGGGGCAGCACGTCCGGCAGGTCCTCGAAGGGGGACTCGCCGGTGATCAGGGCGTCGAGCGCGGGGTCGGCGAGCAGGTCGAGGGCGACGGCGAGCCGGTCGGCGTAGGTGCGGTTCGGGCGGGCCGGGGAAACGGTGCCGACCTGGCTGCTGCGGATGACGAGCCGGCGGGAGTGGAAGGCCTCACCGAGCGGGAGGCTCACCTGCCGGTCGCCGTACCAGCTGAGTTCGAGCACGGTTCCCTCGGGATTGAGGAGTTCCAGGGACCTGGCCAGGCCCGCTTCCGTGGCGCTGGCGTGCACGACCAGGTCGCGGTCCCCGTCGGCGTCCTCGGGGGTGGCGAAGCCGACGCCGAGCGCCTCGGCGATCTTCGCGCGTGACGGGTCGGCGTCGACCAGCTGGACGCGGACCCCGGGGAACCGGGCGAGGAGGGCGGCCACCGAGCAGCCGACCATGCCACCGCCGACCACGGCGATCCGGTCTCCGACCAGGGGTGCGGCGTCCCACAGGGCGTTGACGGCGGTCTCCACGGTTCCGGCGAGCACGGCCCGTTCGGCGGGCACGGTGTCCGGGACGGGGGTGACCGCGGCGGCCGGGACGACGTAGCGCGTCTGGTGCGGGTAGAGGCAGAACACCGTGCGGCCGGTGAGCTCTTCGGATCCCTCCTCCACCACGCCGACGTTGAGGTAGCCGTACTTCACCGGGCCGGGGAAGTCGCCCTCCTGGAACGGCGCGCGCATGGCCGTGTGCTGGCTGACGGGCACGCCGCCGCGGAAGACGAGCGTCTCGGTGCCACGGCTCACGCCGGAGAACAGCGTGCGGACCAGCACCTCGCCCTCGCCGGGCGCCGGCAGGGCGACGTCCCGGATCGCACCTCGCCCAGGCGAGTCGATCCAGAACGCGCGTCCGGTGTGCTTCATCGAAGTCCTCCTGAACGATCGGGAAGCTGCTTGCGTACCGAGGGGTGCACAGGCCGCGCACAACGTAGCGGCGTTGATCGACTCTGTCACACGGCCGGAGGGTGTTCGGTGGCCCTGAACAACACTTACGACGCGAGGCTCGTACAGCAGGAGACCGCCCTGGGGGCGGGCGTGCAGGTCCTGCTGCTGGCCCTGATCGGCACGGCGATCGGGATGGGGCCGGCGGGCTGGCTGAGCGGCCTCGCGTTCGCGATCGCCACGTGGGCGGTGCTCTCCCGGGCTCTGCACCGCTCGCGGCTGCGCTCGTTCGGCGCGGCGAACCGGGTCACCCTCGGCCGGGCCACTCTCGTCGGCGGCGTCACCGCCCTGGTCGCCGACTCGTTCCAGAGCTCACCGCCGGTGTCGCTGTTCGTCGGCCTGACGGCGGTGGCGCTGATCCTCGACGGCGTCGACGGCAAGGTCGCCCGCCGCACCGGTACCTCGACCCCGCTGGGCGCGCGCTTCGACATGGAGGTCGACGCCTTCCTGATCCTGGTGCTCAGCGTGTACGTGTCGATGCAACTGGGCCCGTGGGTCCTGCTGATCGGCGGCATGCGCTACGTCTTCGTCGCCGCGGCCAAGGTGTGGCCCTGGCTGACCGCCGCGCTCCCGCCGAGCACCGCCCGCAAGACCGTCGCCGCCCTCCAGGGTGTGCTGCTGCTCCTGGCGGGCGCCGATCTGCTGCCGTACGCGGCCAACTTCGGGGTCGCGGCCCTGGCGCTGGGCCTGCTGGTCTGGTCGTTCGGGCGGGACGTGCTGTGGCTGTACCGGACCTCGCGGGCCGAGGAGCCGGCGGCCGCCCACCAGGTGCGGGAACTGGTCGCGAGCTGACGCCCGGCCGCCCTCGCCGGTCAGGCACCGAAGCGACCCCGCGCCGCCTCGATGTGCCCGAGGTACTGGTGGGTCCAGCCGCAGATCGCGTCAACCGTGGCGCGCAGGGCCCGGCCCGGCTCGGTGAGGGTGTACTCGACCTTGGGCGGCACGGTGGGGTGCACCTTGCGGTCGACCAGGCCGTTGCGCTCCAGCATCCGCAGGTTCTGCGTGAGCATCTTGTGGCTGACGCCCTCGACCTGGTCGCGCAACTCGCTGAAGCGCAGGGTGCGTTCCCCGAGGGCCTCGATGATCAGCAGCGCCCACTTGTTGGCGACGTCGGAGAAGATCTCCCGCGCCAGGGAGTCCGCCCGCCGCAGGTCCGCGTTCTCGGGCAGGTCCCTCAGCTGCTTGGTCACCATCTGGTACCCCCGTTACCGAAAAGTGCGTTCTTCCAGTTCGGCGGTCACTCTCCTACGGTTTCCGAGTAACCGCAAGAGAGCACGAGTCCGTGCCCGACGGAAGGAAACCGCACCATGGCCACCCTCGATGTCTACGACCACGGCATCCCGGCCGAGAGTCACTTCGGCTACGCGCAGGCGATCAGGTCCGGGGACCTGATCCACGTCTCCGGCCAGTTGGCATTCGACGAGGCAGGCGTCTTCCATCCCGAGGACGACCTCGCCGCTCAGCTCGATCAGACCTATACGAACCTCGACAAGGTCCTGGCCCACTACGGCGCCAGCCGCAATCAGATCGTCTCCCAGACGCTGTACGCGGTGGACCTGGTGCGCAACGCCGAGGTGGCGGCGAAGGGCAACCGGGCCTACTTCGGCACCCACCGCCCGGTCAGCACGGCGCTGGGCGTCACCGAACTGACCTTCCCCGGGCAGCTGGTCGAGATCAGCTGCGTCATCGACACGAAGCTGCCCGCCTGAACCGTTCGGTCAGCGACGCGTTCCGGCACCCACGAGGGTCCGCTCGTAGGGGTCGAGCAGCACACCCCGGACCTCGGGGGAGACGCCGGCGATGATCTGCTGGTGGGCCAGCGGCACGACAGCGTCCGTACCGAGGATCGCGGCCTCGGCGGCCATCGCGGCGTCCTGCCGCTCATCGGTTCCGTCGGTCTCGACGGCCCGGTCGACGGCCTTGTCGACCTGCTTGTCGCACAACCGGGCGAGGTTGTAGGCGCCGTCGCAGGTGTAGTCGCTGCCGAGGACGCCGACGGGGTCGCCGGTGTCCAGGAGGCTGTTGCGGGCGCCGATGAACGCGTCGAACTTCCCGTCGAGCGCGTCGCTCTCCAGCCGCGAGTACTCGCGTACCTCCAGTTTCACCGTGAAGCCGGCCTTCTCGAGCTGTTGTTGCACGACCTGGGCGACCTCGGGGAGTTCGGGCCGGTTGTCATAGGTGGCGAGGGTGATCGGCGTGCCGTCGGGGCGGGCGGCCTTCGCACGCCCGGCCGGCTTCACCCGCTTGCTCTCGGCCCACGTGACGGCGGGTCCGAAGATGCCGGCGCCCGGGTCGGCGTATCCCTCGAAAACGCCCTTGACGAGGGCGGAGGAGTCGATCGCCGCGCGGGCCGCGGCGCGCAGCTCCGGGTCCTTGAAAGGCCCGATCCCGGTGTTGAGTTGGAGGCTGGTGGTCCGGGTGGTGCCGGCTTCCTCGAGGGTGGCCTCGTCGAGTGTGGCGGCCTGGGCGACGGGGATCGCCTCGGCTGTGTCGACGTCGCCGGTTCGCACAGCGTTGGCGCGGGCGGTGCCGTCCTTGACGAAGCGCGCGTCAATGCCGGAGGCGTGAGCGAGGCCGCCCCAGTAGTCGTCGTAGCGGTCGAGGGTGGCGGCGCCGCCGCTGACCTCGGTGATCTCGAAGGGCCCGGTGGCGGTGCCGACCGGGGTCGGGGTGCCCTCCTTCCCGTACGCCTTCGGGGAGAGGATCGCCAGGCTCGGACTGGACAGGCGCATGGGCAGGACGGGGTCGGGCTCGACGGTGGTGACGCGGACGCCGCTGTCGCCGTCACCCTTCGCGTCGAGGGAGACGCCGGCGAGGGCGGCGGGTGCGGGCTCGGCCTGCGTGGCGTGGGTGAGTGCGGAGGCCACGGCGGCGGGGGTGACGTCCTTGCCGTCCTGGAAGGTGGCCTCGCGCAGGGTGAAGCGCCAGGTGCGGTCGCTGACCCGGCGCCAGGACCGGGCGAGCGCGGGGGCCGCGGCACCGTTGGCGTCCAGGGCGGTCAGCCCCTCGGTGACGCCGAGCCGACTGAGCAGCGTGGCGTCGGCTCCGTAGGGCGAGAAGTTCTCGGCGGGCGGGAAGGCGAGGGCGACCCGCAACCGTGACCCCGACGGCCCTCCGTCCGACAAGGACTCCCCGCCGGGAGAGACGAAGCAGCCGGCCAGTCCAGGGAGAAGGGCGAGGAGAACGAGGGGAGCGAGAAACCGGACCGCACCCTTACTGCTGGAAATACACACTTGCACATCCTATGCACCCAGGTAAATCCCGATTGGCTCAAGCAATTTGACAAGGGCGACGACCACTCCCTAAACCTAGCCACATGACATCCATTTTCAACAAGGTGGGGCTGTCGTGAGGGTCGCGTTCGTCGGCAAGGGCGGCAGCGGCAAGACCACGCTGTCCGCGCTCTTCTCCCGCCACCTGGCGCGCTCAGGCGCCCCGGTCCTCGCCGTCGACGGCGACATCAACCAGCACCTGGCCGAGGCACTGGGCGGCCAGGAGAAGTCCGCCCCTCCCCTGGGCGCACACGTGCCCGAGATCAAGGACTACCTACGGGGCGACAACCCCCGCATCCCCTCCCCCGAAGCGATGATCAAGACGACCCCGCCGGGCCGCGGGTCCCGCCTCCTGCGGCCCCTCGGCGACGACGAACTGCACGCGCGGCACGTCGGCCGGGCAGGGGGCGTCCCCCTCATGGTGACGGGCGAGTTCGACGAGTCCGACCTGGGCGTGGCCTGCTATCACTCCAAGCTGGGCGCGGTCGAGCTGTACCTCGGGCATCTCCTGGACGGCCCCGGGGAGTACGTGGTGGTCGACATGACGGCCGGCGCGGACGCCTTCGCCTCGGGCCTGTTCGCCCGCTTCGACATCACCTTCCTGGTGGCGGAACCCACCCGCAAGGGCGTCTCCGTGTACCGCCAGTACCGCGACCACGCGGAACAGTTCGGCATCCGCATCGCCGTGGTCGGCAACAAGGTGACCGGCGAGGACGACCTGCTCTTCCTCAAGGAGCAGGTGGGCGACGACCTGTTGACCCACCTGGTGCACTCCCCCTGGATCCGCGCGGCCGAACAGGGCCGGGCCGGGTCCGGCCCGGACGCACTGGCGTCGCTGGAGCCGCACAACCGCCACGCCCTCACGGTCCTGCGCGAGACGGTCGACGCCGAGGTTCGCGACTGGGATCGGCTCCACCGCCACGCGGTCGAGTTCCACCTGCGCAACGTCCACGCCTGGGCGGACGCGCGTACGGGCCAGGATCTGGCGGCCCAGGTGGACCCGGACTACGTGCCGGGGCCGGCCGCCCGGCCCTGAGGCACACCACGCCGACCACACTCACGGGCTACTCGATCCCCGTGGCATCGAGTAGCCGGACCACGTCCTTGCGCCCGTATCCGAGAAGTCGGGCGCGGTCGGCGGCCATCAGCACCACATGCGCGACGATCTTCGCGGCGTATCCGTCCTTGCTGCCCGCGTCGAACCATTCCTGGGGCTTTTCGACGCCCAGGCTGTTCATCACCAGGCCGTGCTCTCGGCGGACTTCCGCGACCGTACCGGCGACCGCGTCCAGGAGCGTCTTTCCCGGCCGTTCGCATTCCAGGGCGAAGCACCCCCGGTCGACCGGCAGGCACCCCTCCGGCGGGCGCGCCCGCAGCCCCGCGTACCTCTCGTCCCCGAAACCGGAGTCCCGGAACTCGTCGTGCAGCAAGGAGAAACGATGGAAGCCGGGCGGAACCGGCGGCGGTGGAGGCGTGTACTCCCACCCGGCGTCCTCGTACAACTGCCGCTTCACCTCTTCTTCTTCGGCATGCGTCACGGTGAAGCCGTTGGCCTCGTTGCGCCCGGTCGTCGTGCCGTCGGGGTTGCGGTGGAAATGCAGGCCCATGGTGTGTGCTCCCGTCACCGTGCTGAGAATGGACGACAAGTCCCGTCACCAGCTCGAACGGCCCGCAGGCCGGGCAGGTGCCCGCACCCCGAAGCACCATCCGATCGCGTGAAAAGGGCCGCTGCGGGAACTTCCCGGCTCGGCGGGGCGAGCAGTTGTTACGCTCCCCCGATGAGGATTCCGGGCCCCGCAGAGATCCGGGCGCTGCACGAGAAGTACGCGCCCACGACCGAGGCGTTCACCCTCGTCCACACGCACTGCGAGATCGTCTGGGGAATCGCCGAGCAGCTCCTTTCGGCACCCCACCTCGCGCACCTCGACGCGGAGCTGGTCCGCGCCGGCTGCCTCCTCCACGACATCGGCGTCTACCGCCTCTACGACGCCGATGGGCGCCTGGACCACCGGAACTACATCCGGCACGGTCTGCTCGGCCACGAGATCCTCGAAGCGGAGGGCTTCCCCGAAGCTCTCCGCCGCTTCTGCTCCCACCACACCGGAGTGGGACTCACCCGGCACGACATCGTGAGCCAGGGGCTGCCCCTCCCTCCCGCCGACTACGTGGCGGTGACGGAGGAGGAGAGGCTCGTGATGTACGCGGACAAGTTCCACACCAAGTCCCGGCCGTCGGCGTTCCTCTCGCCCGACGAGTATGCCGCCCATGTCCGCCGGTTCGGCGAGGACAAGGTGATCGCTTTCCAGGCCCTGCGCGCGGAGTTCGGCGACCCGGACTCAACCGGGCCGGTGCCGGGCGGCGGCAGCATCCAACGGGTGACCGCTCCTTAGGTGACTCACGGCCCCGGCTGCGACGAGCTGCCCACAGGACTCCCCGGCCGGCCCATCGCAGCCTGTGTCCCCGGTCGCCGCCCGTGTGGGCAAACACGACAAACCACCTGTCCAAGCCTCGTTGTTGACCTACGGTTGCGTCATGACGACGAAGCCGCTCCCCCACCTCACCCCGACCGGCACCTGCTGGTGCGGATGCGCCAGGAAAGTCGGCGCCGGATCCTTCTTCGCCCCCGGTCACGACAAGGTGGCCGAGGCGGCACTGCTGGCGGTCGAATACGGTTCCTCCGTGGCCCAGTTGTTGCACGGACACGGATACGGTCCGGGGCACTCGGTGAGCACACGTGCCGTGTCCGAGGGCGTGTGGCAGAGGTGCTCGTCGTGCGACTATGCCGGTGCCCCAGCGAGCATCGCCAACCACACCAGACGGGCGCACCCCTCCGCGATCGCTGACCAGGTCTGAGGAGCGACAACCGATGACTGAAGCGACACCGACCACCAGCCAGCGCGCCGCCCTTGAGCAGGCGGTGCGGACGTACGGCGGCTATTGGGACACCGAACGCAGCCTGCGCACGCTGCGCGACGCCGGGCACGACCCGCAGGACAAGCGCACCCGCCAGATCCTCCGGGACCTCGCGCAGGAGGGAGTGCTGACGAAGGTGGAGGACTGGCCGGTCCGCTACGTCGCGGTGCGCGCGGACTGACGAGGCCTGCGCCCCGCCGGCCTCCAGCACCGCGTCCGCCCGGTCGATGAACTCCGGCCTGGGAATGCGCCGCCCCAGTTCCACCGACGTGACCAAATCCTCGCCATACCCGAGCTTCGCACCCAACTCCGCCCGCGTCAGCCCCCTGCTCGTCCGCAGCAACCGCAACTGCTGCCCGAAGCACCGCAGGATGCACATCCGCGCGGCTCACCGCCACTCCAGGAACACCATGCCGTTGGTCAGGGATCGTCGAAGATACGGGCCGCCTCCCTTCTCCTGAAGTCACCCTGGTCACCCCACCCCACGGCCCGTACCGCTCGTTGCACAGGTAGACGGAGACGAAAACGGATGATCCGGCCGGGCGATGATCACTGGGGTGCTAGATCTGCGCGAATAGAGGCCAACGGCGTTGAGATAAGGAAGCTCGGCTCTCAGCGGCGCCGGAATGGTTAACATCGCCTGAGCCTCAGCGGGGGAGGGCATTGTGGCAGACGCATCCGATGATCATTCCACTGCCAAGTTATGGGCTCTGGCAGGCGGGATCGCATCCGTGCTGTCGATCCTGACCTGGCTGGGCGTGAGCAACGCGGGGGAGCTGAAGGACCTGGTGTCCGACTCGCCCCCCTCCAGTTCCAGTCCGGCCCCTTACACGCCTTCTCCGACCGTCCGCGCCCCCGATGACCCCGACACCGGTGAGGGGAGCACTGACACCGGTGAGGGGAGTACTGACGAGCCCGACCCCGAGCCGTCGACACCCGATCCGGATCCCACCGAAGAGGCGTTCGAGGCCATCTCGGTCGGCGACTGCCTGGCGGTCCACGACACGGGTCGCGGGGGCACCGCCAGCGTCGACTGGAGCGCCGGTGCTCCGCCGGACCCCGTGTCCTGCGCCGGCGAGCAGGCGCAGGTCCAGGTGACCGCCATCAACACGGCCTGCCCCACCGGCTATGGGAAGTCGTACTGGAGCTACCGGTCCGCCACCACCGGCGACACCACGAAGCTCTGCCTCACCCGCGTCTACCACGCCAACTACTGCATTCTCGGGCGGCAGTCCGGCGACTCGATCTCCCTCGCCCTGATGACGGCCGTGGCCTGCCGACGCGAGCCGGTACCCGTCCCGTACAACCAGATCATGCACATCACAGGCGTCTACCGCGCCCCGGCGGGCGCCGACGCGAACAACTGCCGCCGGGCGGCAGGCGACCCGACGCGCTACTGGGCCGCCCTGGTGGACGACGGCGCCACGCTGCTGTGCACCACGATCTACCAGGGCAGCTGACCGACAGCTCAGTTCCCCCCAGTCGCTCCTCCCAGCCGCCAAGTACGCTCGCGAAAGGGCCGGTTCAGACCCGTCTCCGTCGTCGTGACGGCCGTCGAGCCCGGGCTCACCGAGACGGACGGCGTTGTCACCCGAAAGCCGTCACCTTGTGCGATTTCATCCCCCTTCACCCCTGTGCCGCATACCGTGAACCCGCCGCCCGAACACCTCTCGGCACAACAGGAAGCGGCGGCGACACGCAGGTCACGGGAGACGAAGGAAGAACGGGATGACACAGGCCGCCGCAGGGAGCGAGTCGGACGAACGGGTGCCGGGACGCCGGTGGACCGTGCGTCTGGACCCCGTCGGCCGAGGCAGCGCGGAGGTGCGCGTCTCGTGCAGCCGACCCGCCTGTGCCGAGCGGCGTCTGCCCTCCGCGGCGGCAGGCCGTACGGCCGCGGTCGCCCACCTGGAGGCGCACCTCCGCGCCACCCCCGCCCCCAGAGCCGATACCTACTGCGCCTGCCGGGCCGACGGCTGCCGCGCCCACCTCCCCGACACGGGCAGGCATGCGCTTACCGAACAACCCTGGCGGTGCGGCGGACCGGTCGTCCTGGCCGTGATCACCGACCGGGCAGGACGCTGGTGGCAGGCCCTGGAGTGTTGTTCCAGGTGTGCCGCCGCCATTCCCGGGGCCCGGACCGCGGCCACCTCCCATCCGTCCGCACCCCGGACCGCCGGCCGCCCGACCCCCGCTGCGGCGGGCACCGGCGTGAGCACGCCGCAGTTCTCCGACCAGCAGGTCACCACCCGGACGGCATGTCCGGCGCCCCTCTCCGTACCCGCACCCCGCCCCGTACCCGCGCGGCGCCGCCACCCGCCGGAGGCGAGGATCGGCCGGCGTGTCATTCCGCGCGACCTGCGGCCCGCGTCCCTGCGCGATGAACTCACCGAGCTCGGTGACCTCTTCCGCGCCTACCAGAAGCGCCCCGAGCCCGACCTGGCACTGCTGGCCGATCTCCAGGAACGCAAGGCCCGCGCCTTCCTCACCTGGTCCGACGTCAGTTGCGACGTCACCCTGCGGCAGGAGGCCCAGCGTGCCGAGCAGGCCGCCGCCGTCATCCGACGCCAGCACCAGCACCGCACCGGCTGCGTCCCGGACGGCGACGAACCGGGCGTGGCGCGCCTGCTGACCGTGCCGGCGCAGTGGGAGTACGCGCGCTCCGTCCTCGCGCACGTGGCCGGCCACACGCCGCTGCCCGGAGCGGAAGCACGGCTGCTGGTGCTGATGCTGACCCTGCGCACCGCGCACACCGGCACCGGCAACCTCGTCGGCCAGGACGTCAACGCGCTGGGCCTGACCGACCCGGAGGATCTGGTCGAGCAATTGACCGGCTGCGGCTGGCTGTCCCTCCTCGGCACCGTCGGCGACCTGCTCGCCTCCCGGCCGGAGAACCCCACCCCGGTCACCGTCCCCTCCCTGGTGCCCGACGAGGACGGGACGGGCCCGTTCACGTTCGGCAGGAAGACACGGCCCAAGCTCTCCGGTTGGGCCCAGAGAGTGGTCTCGGACAAGAAGCTCCGCAAGGCCAAGGCACCCGCCGGCGCCCGGCTGCTCGCCGTGACGCTGGCCACGTGGACGGACGACGTGGGGCGCCTCGGACCCGGCGGCCGGGGCGTCACCCTGAACGCCCTCGCCACCCGGGTCCCGGTCGGCGCCGGCGAACTGCGGGACCTGATCGACCGGCTGACTGCGGCGGACTGGCTCACCGACCCCGCCCTCACCGACACCCACCTCACCGGCCGGCTGACCGAACGCGTCCTCCCCCTCACCTGCCCCCTGCTGGACTGAGCTCCCGCCCGCCCTCGTCCGCGACCGCGCCCGTGGGCGGGGCCACGGCGCCCCGCCCACGGGTTCACCACCACTCCACGTCGGTGGTTCGGGCGTTCTCCCCGTCGGCGCGCCGCCCTGGCCGACGACTGGGGCGTCACCGACCGCCGCTCGGGTCCGGGCAAGACGGTGTGGGCGGTCGTGGGCACGGCGTCGAGTGGTCGCGGAGACACCCTACGGCAGGCACCCCACCGAGCTGCCGGTCTGCCGCCGAGCCCGTGAGCACGGGCCCCATGCGGGCGACAACAACTCACCGGACCGACGACCCACCGGACGCCTCGGACCGCTCGCACTCGGACTTCCGCTTCGTGCGGCCGAAGAGGTTCGTTCGGTTGCCGGAAAGCGGCATGTGACCCGTAGGGTCGCGGAGATGACGGACGATCAGCAGCAGGAGCAGGCCGTGACGGGCGCCTGGGCGAGGATCGAGAAGTGGCTGGAGCAGCACGCTCCGCGCTCCTACCGGATGCTTCCCGTGCCCGCCCCGGAGGCCGACATCCGTGAGGTCGAGCAGGAACTCGACCTCACCGTCCCACCAGGCCTCAAGGCGTTCTATCGCCTCCGCAACGGCACGGGTCACCCCGGTGACTTCGGCTGGACACCCGAACCCGAAACCGGACTCCCCCCACAAGGACAGGAGACGGCCTGGCTGTTGCCGAGGAAGCATGGGATTCCTCCCGTGCAGCATCTGCCGTACTGGGATGAAGGCCCTCACACGATCGGTATGCCGGACGACCCCATGGTGCGATACCTGGCGTTCGCCGCGACCGACCGCAGCGGTCTGTACGGGCTGTTCACGGACTGCACGCCAGGGCCGGGGTACGGACGGATCGGCACCTTCGAAGAGGCCGGCATTCCCAAGCTGGGCGTCTGGCCGTCGTTTGCCGACTACCTCATCGAAGTCGCGGACGCCCTGTACGAGAACCGGGGTGTGGAGTACGCGGACGGACACCAGGACACGAAGGTGCCCGGTCTCGTCGATCAGGCGCTGGTGTGGGACGGGCCGGCACATCCGCGGGATCCGGACGGGACGCGCTTCGCATAGCACCGTGGCCGGAGCACCACAGGGTGCTCCGGCCACAGGCTTGGTCAGTCAGGGGTCAGGTCAGCCGACCTTCTTCCACGCGCAGACCGGTGCATCTCCACCGGCGCGGATCGGTAGCAAGCCGACCGGGCAATGCCGCTGCCCGCGGCTGAACGGCAGGTCAAGGGTGTGCTGAGCGTGGGACGCACCGTCGGCCGTCGCCGTGCTGGTGGGGGCTGGTCTCGCCAGGACGGCGGGATGCGGGAATCACCGCCGTCCTGCCGTCACTCACGATGCTGGACGAAGCGAGGAGAGCCACCAACGAGCTCGAGGTGTCGGACGACCCCGCACCACGCACCGAGCCGTGGCGAGCGCGCTCACGCCTACGCGGCCAGCGCAGGGAACACGACCACCGAGCCGTCCTCGTCGCGGGCGATCTCGATCGCCACGTCCGGCGTGGGGCCGTTGACCATGACGCCGTCGCCCAGCCTGTGGATATGGTTCGTCGCTCCGACACCCGCGCGGAATGCCGGCCCGCCCCCACCGACCCCGACGCCGTGTCCGGCCGCGGCCTCCTCCTCGTCGCCGCCCTGGCCGACGCCTGGGGCGTCACCGACCGCTGCTCCGGCCCCGGCAAGACCGTGTGGGCGGTACTGAACACCGCGTCGAGCGATCGGCCCGGCCGTATCCGTCCGCAGGCACCGGCGCTCCCGCGACACCCCACCGGACTGCCGCTGAGCCCATGACAATCCGGGTACGCGCACGACGGCAGACGCACTCGACCGACGTCGCACGGTGTGCGCGGCCGGGGCAGTCCCCGTCAGTTGGTTCGAGGCCTACCCGGCCCACGGCTCGTGTCCCCGGATCCAGCCGGCTCCGTAGGCTTCGTGCCGGTACTCTCGCCCTTCTCGCCCGCCTCAAGGGCAGCGTGGCGTCGCCGGCGAAGTGCTTCCCGCTCCTCGTCCGGAATCGTCATCGACTCGGCCAGCACGGCGGCGAGCGCGTCCACTTGGGTGTTGTCGAGCCCGCTCTCCGCCGTGGAGAGCGCACTGGTCATCGCCATCCACGCCTGGGGCAGCGAGTTCAGGTAGTGCTGCTGCGGGAACGGGTAGACCTCGGCGACCTTGCCCATCCGGAAGGCGTGCTCGACCACCGGCCTCAGTACGTCCCGGACCGGATCGGGCACCCACTCGAGGAGCCTGCGGATGAAATCGTCGCCACCATCGTCGTCGCCCCACTTCAGATTGGGCACGGAGCCGTAGGCGGGCGGCTTCTCGATGACCTTCGGCAACGGCTGGACGACCGGCTTCGCCGCACCGGGGTGCACCCGGCGGTCCCGTCAGCCGCCCTGTCCGAAAGGTCCTCGGGAGGTCCGCCCGGACGCCTGCCTCCACCGCCCACCAGGGCCCACCGTGTCAGGCCGCCTCGCGCACCTGCCTCCGATGAGCCCGGACGACATCGGCGTACCGGTGCCCCGCCCCCTTTATCGTGCGCTTCTGGGTCGCATAGTCCACATGAACGAGCCCGAACCGCTTCTCATAGCCGTACGCCCACTCGAAGTTGTCCAGCAGCGACCAGGCGAAGTAGCCGGCCAGTGGGGCGCCCTTGCGGGCGGCCGAGGCGCAGGCGGCCAGGTGGCTCAGCAGGTACTCCTGCCGCTCCGGGTCGTCGACCGTGCCGTCGGGGCGGACGACGTCGGACCAGGCCGAGCCGTTCTCCGTGACGTACAGGCGCCGGGCGCCGTACTCGTCGGTGAGCCGCAGCAGCAGGGACTCGATGCCACTCGCGTCGACCTCCCAGTCCATGCCGGTGCGCGGGACGCCCTCACGGCGTACCGCCCGGGCGTGGGGCGCCGGGCCGGCCGGGTCGTCGGCGACCGTCTGCGGGAAGTAGTAGTTCAGGCCCAGCCAGTCCAGCGGGGCGGCGATGGCCGCCGAGTCGCCGGGCCGTTCCGGGAGGTCGACGCCGTAGAGCTCGCGCATGTCCGCCGGGAAGCCCCTGCCGTGCACCGGGTCGAGCCACCAGCGGTTGGTGTGACCGTCCATGCGGCGGGCGGCGGCGATGTCGTCGGGTCGGTCGGTGGCGGGGTGGATGGTGGAGAGGTTGTTGACGATGCCGACCTGCGCTCCCGGGGCCGCCGCGCGGACGGCCCGGGCCGCCAGCCCGTGGCCGAGCAGCAGGTGGTAGGAGGCGTGGACGGCGGCCGTGAGGTCCGTCAGGCCGGGAGCCATCTTGCCTTCGAGATGGCCGATCCACGCCGAGCACAGGGGCTCGTTGAGGGTGGCCCAGTGGGTGACGCGGTCGCCGAGGCGCTCGGCGACGATCGAGGCGTACTGCGCGAACGCGTGGGCCGTGTCGCGCTCCGGCCAGCCGCCCCGGTCCTGGAGCACCTGCGGCAGGTCCCAGTGGTAGAGGGTGACCGACGGGGTGATGCCCGCCTCCAGCAGGCCGTCGATCAACTCGTCGTAGAAGGCCAGGCCGTTGGGGTTCACGGGGCCGTCGCCTCCGGGGACGACGCGTGGCCAGGCGATCGACAGGCGGTAGGCGTTCACCCCGAGCCGGCGCATCAGGGCGATGTCCTCGCGCCAGCGGTGGTAGTGGTCGCAGGCGACATCGCCGTGGTCGCCGCCGGCGGTCTTTCCGGGGGTGTGCGAGAACGTGTCCCAGATCGACGGCGAACGGCCGTCTTCCGCCACGGCTCCCTCGATCTGGTAGGCCGAGGTGGCCGTGCCCCACAGGAAGTCGTGCGGGAGTGCGGCGAGGTCGATGGTCACGGAGGTCCCTTCGAGAACGGGCGAGTCGGTCACTTGACGGCTCCCGCCGTCAGGCCGGCGACGAGATAGCGCTGGAGCAGCAGGAAGCCCGCGACCACGGGGACGCTGACGACCAGCGAGGCGGCCATGATCTGGTTCCAGTAGACGTCGTTGAGGGTCGAGTAGCCCTGGAGGCCGACGGCGAGGGTGCGGGTGGTGTCGTTGGTCATCACCGAGGCGAACAGGACCTCGCCCCAGGCGGTCATGAAGGCGTACACCGCGACCGCGACGATGCCGGGGACGGCCGCGGGGACGACGACCCGGAACAGGGCGCCGAGCGGGCCGCAGCCGTCGACCAGGGCCGCCTCGTCCAGGTCGCGCGGCACCGAGTCGAAGTAGCCGATCAGCATCCAGATCGAGAACGGCAGGGAGAACGTGAGATAGGTGAGGATCAGTCCGCCGCGCGAGCCGAACAGCGCGATGCCCGTCGCGTTGCCGATGTTGACGTAGATCAGGAACAGGGGCAGCAGGAAGAGGATGCCCGGAAACATCTGCGTGGACAGGACGGTGACCGTGAAGACGCGTTTCCCGCGGAAGTCGTAGCGGCTCACGGCGTACGCGGAGAAGACCGCGATGACCACCGAGCAGACCGTCGCCGCGCCCGCCACAACCAGGGAGTTGACGAAGTACCGGGCCAACGGGACCGTCGACCAGATGTCGATGTACGGGCGGATCGTCAGCTCGCTCGGCAGCCAGCGAAACGTGCCCGTGACGTCCGCCAGGGGCTTCAGCGAGCTGGAGACCATGACGTAGACGGGCACGAGCACGAAGCCCGTCAGCAGGGTGAGGAAGATCCGCCGGGACCACAGGAAGGACCGCGGCGGGGCCAGGGGGGAAGTCATGAGGCGGCCCTCCGTCCGCGCGAGGTCAGCACCAGGTACACACCTGTCACCAGCAGCAGGAACAGCAACAGCAGGACGGACATCGCGGAGCCGGTGCCGAAGTTCCAGGTGACGAACGACGCCTGGTAGATGTGCACCGAGATGAGGTCGGCGGCCTCCGGCGCGGTCCTGCCGAACAGGACGAACGGCGTGTTGAAGTCGTTGAACGTCCAGAGGAAGAGGACGAGGACCAGGACCTGGTTGACCGGACGCAGGGACGGCAGGGTGATCCGGCGGATCTGCTGCCAGATGCCGGCACCGTCCAGGGCGGCCGCCTCGTACAACTCGCGTGGGATGTTCTGCAGGCCCGCCATGACGATGAGGAAGGCGAACGGCCAGCCCTTCCACACCGACACCGTCAGCAGCGCGATGAAGCTGTTGTCGCCGATGAGCCAGAAGGACGGCTTGTCGGTGAGGCCCAGCTGGTCGTGCAGGACATGGTTCACCAGGCCGTTGTCGTGCTGGAACATGAAGACCCAGGTGATGACGGCCGCGTAGACGGGCAGCGCGTACGGCACGAGGAACAGTGCCCTGAGCAGGCCGCGGCCCCGGAAGGTGTCCTGCATGAAGACCGCCGCGGCCGTGCCGGTCAGCCAGCACAGGCCCACCGACAGCAGGGTGAAGGCGACGGTGACGAGGAACGAGTGGAGCAGCGCCTCGCCGACCGGGGCGTCGAAATCCACCGACACCGTGTAGTTGTCGAGGGCGGACCAGGGGGCGGCGCCCCAGTCGCGGATGTAGAACTGGGTGAGCTCTTTGAAGCTCATGACGATCCCGATCACCATCGGCACCAGGTGGACGAGGAGTTCGAGGAGCAGGGCGGGCAGGAGCAGCAGGTAGGGCAGGCCCACGCGGTGGATCCGCCCGGTGCGGCGGCGGGGGCCGCGCGCCGCGCCGTGCGGGCTCTTGCGGACCGCCGGCCTCTCGGCCTGGGCAGTGGTGGTCATGTCGCTCAGGCCGCCGGCATCTGCTGCTGGGCCTTCTCCAGGGCCGCCTTCACCGAGCCGGTGGTGACCGGGCGTCCGGCGGCCGCGTCGGCGAACAGGCCCTTGACGGCCGTGCCGACAGCCGTCTCGAACTGGGACTCGTCGGCGACCTGCGGCAGCGCCACGGCGCTTCCCGTCAGGGTGTCCTTCAGGACGGCGTTGGCGGCGGTGCTGAACGCTGCGTCGGTCTGCGCGCTCTTCACCGGCGGTATGGAGCTGTAGGCCTTGTTGAGGATCTTCTGCTCGTCGTCGCCGGTCATGAACTTCACGAACTTCGTGGCGCCGTCGAGGTTGTCGGTGTTCTTGAAGACGGCCAGGTTGATGCCGGCGACCATCGAGTTGACCTGCTTGCCGGTGCCGGGGGTGCCGGACTGCACGGGCACGGGGGCGATGCCGTAGTCGTCCTCGCTCATGCCCTGCGACTCGAGGTTGGCGGAGGCGGACTGCCACAGCAGCATCGCGGTCTTGCCCTTGGCGAAGTCGCTGACCGACTGGTTCTGGGCGTACTCGGCGTTGCCCGGCGCGATGACCTTGTCCTTGGCCATCAGGTCGACGTACTGCTTCACGGCGGCGACCGTCCCCTCACCGGTGAAGTCGGGCTTGCCGTCGGCGGTGAAGAAGTCGGCGCCGTGCTGCTTGGCGAAGACGAACACGTGGTGGATGTTCTCCGAGGGGTTGGAACCTTCCGCCCCCAGGCCCCACTTGCCGTCCTCGGACAGCTTCTTGCCGTCGGCGACGAGCTCGTCCCAGGTGGCCGGCGGCTTCGTGATGCCCGCGTCGGCGAACATCTTCTTGTTGTAGTAGAGCGCGTACGACATCGAGTACAGCGGCACCGCCGCCGGTTCCTCGCCCTCGGCACCCGTGGAGCCGAGCGCCGAGTCGACGAAGCGGTCCCGGCCGCCGATCTTGTCGAAGTTCTTCGAGTCCCAGGGCAGCAGCGCGCCCGTGGCCTGGAGCGAGGCGCTCCAGGTGTTGCCGATGTTCAGCACGTCCGGGCCCTGGCCGGAGGTGGTGGCGGTGAGGATGCGGTTGAGCAGGTCCGACCAGGGGACCACTTCCAGCTTCACCTCGATGCCGGTCTGCTTCTCGAACTTGTCGAGTTCGGGCTGGAGGACCTTCTTGTCGACCTCGATGCCGGCGCCCTGGTTCGACGCCCAGTAGGTGAGCGTCTTCGGGGAGTCGTTCGACCCCCCGCCCGTCGCGGAGCCGCCTCCGCAGGCCGTGGCCGCGAAGACGAGTGACAGTGTGACGGCGCCTGCCGCCGCGGCTCGGATGCTGCGCATGGCTGCTCCTGGCCCTTCCGGGAGTGCGGGAGTACGGCTGCCCCGACCCGAGGAAGCCGTCATGACTTAATTTAGGACGTGAGTTAATCCCCGGGAGGCAGTCCCGTCAAGGGTTTGGACACACTCCCTGAACTCTTGCGGCACCCCTTGACGCATCTGTTCCACGGATGAACCATTCAGCGGCGAGAGAGCGCTCCCCGCACCCCACTCCGTTCATTTCCTGAACAAGGAGGGCCGCCCCATGCACTCTGACTCCCCGTCATCACACCTGCCCGCGCCCGGTCGCCGGACCGTCCTCGGCGCCGCCGCGGCCGCCACCGCGCTCGCGGCCCTGCCCGGCACGGCGGCAGCCGCCCCGGACGTGACCAGGAGGCCGGTGCGCCGCAAGCCGCGCGCCCTGCCCGGCGGTGGCGACCTCGGCCCGAACGTGCTGGTCTTCGACCCGGCCACGCCGAACATCCAGGCCCGACTGGACGAGATCTTCCGGTGGCAGGAATCGGCCCAGTTCGGCACCGGCCGCTACCAGCTGTTGTTCAAGCCCGGCACCTATCACGGCCTCAACGCGCAGATCGGCTTCTACACCTCCGTATCCGGCCTCGGCCTCTCCCCCGACGACACCACCATCAACGGCGACATCACGGTCGACGCCGGCTGGTTCGACGGCAACGCCACGCAGAACTTCTGGCGTTCGGCGGAGAACCTCGCGGTCGTTCCCGTGAACGGCACCAACCGCTGGGCGGTCTCACAGGCGGCCCCCTTCCGCCGGATGCACATCCGCGGCAACCTCAACCTCGCCCCGACCGGGTACGGCTGGTCCAGTGGCGGCTACATCGCCGACTGCCGGATCGACGGCCAGGTGCAGCCGTACTCGCAGCAGCAGTGGTACACCCGGGACAGCGCGATCGGCGGCTGGCTCAACGGCGTCTGGAACATGGTGTTCTCCGGCGTCGAGGGCGCTCCCGCGCAGGGTTTCCCGAACCCGCCGTACACCACGCTCGCCACGACGCCGGTCTCCCGGGAGAAGCCGTTCCTGTACCTCAGCGGCAGCGAGTACCGGGTCTTCCTGCCGGAGAAGCGGACCAACGCCCGCGGTGTCACCTGGGGCAACGGCACCCCGAGGGGCACCTCGCTGCCCCTGTCCCGCTTCTACGTCGCCAAGCCCGGCGTCCCGGCCGCCACACTCAACCAGGCACTCGCGCAGGGGCTCCACCTGCTGCTCACCCCCGGGATCTACCACCTCGACCAGCCGGTGCGGGTCGACCGGGCGGGCACCGTCGTGCTGGGCCTGGGGTACGCCACGCTCATCCCCGACAACGGCGTCACCGCACTGAAGGTCGCCGACGTCGACGGCGTACGGCTCGCCGGGTTCCTCGTCGACGCCGGGCCAGTCAACTCCGCCATTCTGCTGGAGATCGGCCCGCGGGGTGCCTCCCGCGACCACTCCGCCAACCCGACGACCGTCCAGGACGTGTTCGTCCGCATCGGCGGGGCGGGCCCGGGCAAGGCCACAACCAGCATGGTCGTCAACAGTCGGCACACCATCGTCGACCACACCTGGGTCTGGCGCGCCGACCACGGAGACGGAGTCGGCTGGGAGACCAACCGCGCGGACTACGGCGTGGTCGTCAACGGCCACGACGTGCTGGCGACCGGGCTGTTCGTGGAGCACTTCAACAAGTACGACGTCCAGTGGTTCGGCGAGCGCGGTCGCACGATCTTCTTCCAGAACGAGAAGGCGTACGACGCCCCGAACCAGGCCGCGATCCAGAACGGCCCGGTCAGGGGCTACGCCGCGTACCGGGTCGGGGACGACGTGACCACCCACGAGGGCTGGGGCCTGGGCAGCTACTGCTACTACAACGTCGACCCGAGCATCGTGCAGCACCACGGCTTCGCGGCGCCGAACCGTCCCGGGGTGCGTTTCCACGACCTGCTCGTGGTGTCGCTCGGCGGCAACGGGCAGTACGAGCTTCGACTGCTTGAACGAGCGCCTGCCGCACAGCGCGGTCCGACGTGGGTAGAGACGCGAAATGATTGAAGATGAACTCGCCGGACAACGTGGTGTAGGTCTTCGAATCCAGACCTGCGGCCAAGACTCGTTCCTCGTCCGAACCTGTCACTGCCGCGGCATTCACTCCGCCGGTGAGAACAAGATTCGCGGTCGTACTCGGATCGGTGACAATCTTGATCGTCACCGTCTTCGGTACCCCGAGAGTGTCGGAAGTGGTCTCCCCGTTCGGACTCCAGGTGTAGCCGTCGCGGCGTTCCATCGTGATGTGATCGTTGGGAACAACTTCGGTGACCTTGAACAGACCCGTTCCGTTGCTACTCGAACGGATGCTGGCCGGGTCTTCGAGCGTCGCAGCGCACGGAAGCCGCAACGCGCCGATTCGAGAGAGCAGGAAGGGCGCTGGCTCGGCGGTAGTCACCGTCAGTTCGTCACCGTCCGCTGAGGCCGAAGTCGACATCGGCACAGTGGATCCGCGTAGCGGTGAAGCGTTTTCAGGATCCATGACCCAGTTGATGTCATCGGCCGCGGTCTGTGCGGTGAAGGAAGTGCCGTCGGCGCACGTAATACCCTTCTTGAGCACGAACTTGAGTGTGTTCCCTTCTTCACTCCAGCTTTCTGCCAGATACGGACGCACAGTGCGTGTTTGCGCGTCGATGTCGATCAACGAATCGTACGAGTACGCGTTCACGATCTGAGTCGACGTAAGGTTGGTGATCAGAGGGTGCAGATTTCCGGGATCGGCGTTGATGACAGTCGTGAAACTGCCGTCCTTTGCATACTCACCGACTGAACCTTCGGGACTGGATGCGCCGCCACACCCGGCCAGGGTGAAAACGCCAACGCTGATAACTGCTGTCGCGGAGACAGAACGGGCTTTCATA